>JANOHT010000062.1:0-5771 GCA_031406605.1 Methylotenera sp.
TTAATGAACGACAACCCTGATCAAGCACAAGTGATTCAAGAAAGTGGTGCTGGTATTTGTGTTGAACTAGCGCCGGAACCCTTTGCGGAATCAGTTGTAGCGTTACTTAATAATCCAGTGCAACGTACTGAAATGGCCGTACTAGGTCTGGCATATGTAGCTAAGAAACGTGGCTATGAAAGCATTGCTAGTATGCTTGCAAAAAAGTACGAGCAATTATTAAGTGTTAGCGACACATAAATAATGCTGAACGATTTTTTTGATGATCTAAAAGTGTATCGAGAGGGTGTACTGGCTCAAGGTTTTTGGGCATTACAAATATATCGTTTCGGGCATGCTAGATTTAAATATCAGTCTAAGTTAATACGTTGGCCATGGGCTGTTATCCATACCGTACTATCAAAAATTTCTGAAATATTTTTTGGCATCTTTATTGGGCCAAAAGCAAAAATCGGCCGTAGATTAGTGATAGAACATTTTGGCTCAATTATCATACATGGTGGCTCTGTCATTGGGGATGACTGCAGTATTCGCCAAGGTGTGACCATTGGTAATAGGCAACATAATGCCCCATTAGATGCGCCGACTCTGGGTTCTAGAGTTAATGTTGGCGCTGGAGCAAAGTTGCTAGGTAAAATTTATATAGGCGATGATGTTGATGTCGGTGCAAATGCGGTAGTAATTGGTGACGTACCAGCGAATCATATTGCGGTTGGTGTGCCTGCTAAAGTAAAGCCTAAAAAATAATATCAAAAAGGTCTAGTAAACAAAGTCAAATAAATAAAAAATTACTGCCTCAAAAAATGCTAGCTATCGTCCTAAAAACATCATCTTCTAATCTCAAAACTGTCATAAAACTTAATTAATATTAAAAATAATAAAGTTATTAATAATGTTCATTAAGTTAAGGTATTGATAGTGTTTGATTTGAAAAATTGTAGATTGTGTTGTATGTATTGGAATGAGTTAGCATGCATATAAGTCCTGATAGCCTGCCAACATTCACCGTATTTACTCCAACTTATAATCGTGCTCATACCTTACATCGTGTCTTTGAAAGTTTACAAGCACAAACCTATAAAAACTTTGAATGGGTGGTTGTGGATGATGGCTCGACTGATGGCACTTACCACCTCATTAAAGACTGGCAAAAAACTGCTGAATTTCCAATTATCTATGCACAACAACCAAACTATGGCATGCACATTGCGTTCAACCGAGGAGTAAAGTTAGCCAAAGGTGAGTTTTTCCTTCCAATAGATTCTGATGATGCTTTTTTGTCGAATTCTTTGGCTGTTATGTTGCACTGGTGGCAGTTAATCCCCGAAGACAGCCGGCTGAAATTTTCTGGCATTGTTACTTTGTGTCAATTTGAAAATAGTGAGATTTGTGGTGATTTATTTGCTGCTCACCCGTTAGATACAAATACCCTTGATTTACGCTATAAATATAAAAAGCGAGGTCAAACTTGGGGATTTCACCGTACAGATGTTCTTAAAAAATTCCCTTTCCCTGCGGATATTACCGTGAACTTTGTGCCAGAAAATATCGTATGGGATGCGATTGCTACTGAATACCAAATTAGATGTATTAACGAACCATTAAGATTTTTTTATCAAGATTCTGGTAATCAAATTACCAAGGCCAGCCCGCATAAAAAAGCATTGGTAAAAGATTATTTTTTACAGATGCTTAATCGTGATTTACGATATTTTAGAAATGACCCTAAAACTTTTATTAAATGGGCTGTACTCTATGTTCGCTACAGCTTGCATGCCGCCGATGCAGGTTTTATGCGTTTATCAAGATTTAAGCGTTTAGGTGCTTTTATTCTTTGCTCATTAGCCGTTATTCCAGGCTTAGCGGTTTATTGCGTAGATAACATGCGTAAAGCAGTGAGCGTATGAAGTTAGCTGCAGTTTTTAAATTGATATTCATTGCGCTATCTGTCGTGATGAGCGCCACATATTCTTACTTCAGTGCGGCTTCAGAAACATGGGTGCCAGTTAAAGACGTTTCATTAATGATAGAAGAGGGCAGTATTTTAGATTTTTCTAATCTAGTACCGCTCGCTAAATCCATTGACAAACGCATTATTGTAAATAGCCAAGGGCATTTTGCATTTGAAAATCAGCCCGAAAAAGCACAACGATTTTTGATTGGATCTTTAGGGTTTGGCGTTGCTACAGGTAGCTTCCCAAGTCATGCTGTTACTGATTTGTATGTGCAGCAGTTTCGTCGACATGGTTACAACATGGCACGTCTTGATTTTGTAGAAGCAACTTTAATGCAAGGGCGTAATAAAGACTTTGATTTCAATCCTGAGCAGTTAGATCGATTTTACTATCTATTAGCTAGTTTAAAACGTAACGGTATTTATTACATATTGAATGGGTTAAGCAATGATAACGGCGCTTATGGCAATATCGCCGAGCGTTGGATAGGTAAAAAAGAATTGGTTTCAGGGGTTTATTTTGATGTAGAAAAGCAGGCACATTGGAAAAAACTCATCGCAATGATGTATGGCAGTATCAACCCATATACAAGTATTTCTACAATTAAAGACCCCGCTTTTGCCGGGCTGATTTTAGTGAATGAAGGCAATTTAGTTTTTGTAAATCGCAATGGTGTAAAGCCTGAATTAAAGCCTCAATTTGCTAAATGGTTAAGAGCCAAATATGGAAATAATAAAGCACTAAAAGCAGCTTGGGGCAATGAGCTTAAAGCGAATGAAAACATAGAAACCAATCAAATTAATTTTCCAGCTCCTGATGCCTGGACATCACGCCGCATGTCAGACCTTCAGCAATTTTTTGTTGAATCAGAAAAAAAGACTGCAGATTGGATGACGAATTATGTGCGTCAGCTAGGGTTTCAAGGCCAGGTAACTAGCTATAACTTATGGCATGCGCCAGCTGCACAAGCAACCAGAGGACAATTTAATTGGGTTGATATGCACAATTATTTTGGTCACCCGGAATATTCAGGGACACAGTTAAAAGTCAGGCAAGATAGTATGCTGCAAGACAGCGCGGGGTATATAAGAGAACTTAGTTCAGCCAAACATTTTGGAAGAGCATTTACAGTCACCGAACATGGGCAGGTATTTTGGAATCAATATCGTCGTGAATCAGGCTTGGCACTTCCGGCTTACGCTGCATTGCAAAGTTGGGATGGAATATGCCAACACTCTGGCGCTGTTGATTTAAGTTATGCATCTACGGTTGGTCGAAAAGATTTTATCAATCCATTTGCAGTAGGTACTGATCCTATTTCTCGTGCTACAGAAACGCTTGCGGCATTGCTATATTTGCGTGGTGATGTTGCACCTGCTCAACACACGATTAGTGTAAAACTCACGCCGCAAGATGCCTTTGATAAAAGTGCTCATTTAGGCAATACACCTAGCGACATCTCTAAACTAGGCTTAGTCACTGGTGTTGGTCTAGATTGGCAATCTAAAACAATCATAAAAACTAAGCAATTTAATGCTGATGCACAAATGGAGTTTAATAATCCTAGTCTAAAACTTAGTACAAATGGTACTAAGAAAGAGGTTAAGTCTAGTCAAAACTTAGGGCTAAAACTGGATGGCTTTTTTAAAGAACACACGAGTGGTTTGGCTTATAAAATTAGTAAGGTAAAACTCATTGCAAATGATCGTTGGGTTGCCAGAATACAAAACTTACGTGATGCAAAATTAATTACAGAAAGTAATTTAACCAACGCGGAAGATGGTATTTACCAAAGTGATACCGGTGAAATATTACTTGATAGTGAACAAAGGCGATTGATGGTAATAACAGCGAATACAGAAGCGATCGTATTTGATGAGCCAAAGCCTATTGAGCTTAATCATCTTTCAATCTTATCTGCCGATTCTGCAGCGTTGGTAGCTGTTTCTTCTATGGACAATCAGCCCTTAGGCTCCAGCAAGCGCATGCTTCTAGTGTTATCAACTGATGCTAGAAATAGCGATATGCAATTTAGCGACAGCGCTAAAACTACATTGCTGGATTTAGGTAAAAAACCAGTATTAATTCGTTCAACTAAGATAAAGATAGGGTTAAAAAATACCAATAAAGGTAAGTTGAAGGTGTTTTCAACTAATTTACGCGGTCAGCGGCAAGATGCCATAAATGTGCAACAAACGGATACTAATATTGAGTTCGAGTTAGACATCAGCAAATTAACGCATGGTGCAACTACCTATTTTGAAATCAATGTTTAGATTTTTTCTCAGTGAGTTTAGCTAAAAAAAGCCTCGTTATCGTAGTCCCAGAAATGCTGCCAGTGCCACCAGTTAGAGGTGGGGCTGTAGAGCATTGGGTGCATGAGGCATGCAAGCGCTTGAACAAAGATAAATTTGTAATTAGTGTCATTTCTCGTCCCGCTCATATAAGCGGGTTGGATGAAGTGCAGTATTTGACTATCCCATGGACAAATACTGAAAACTTCTTCTACAGGCTTAAAGAGCGACTTACTTGGCGTAATCCATTACGATATCTGGCAAAAATACAAAATGTAGTGTCTTACGGTTTGCGTATGGCTAGGTTGGTACGTGATTTTGACATAGTTGTCATACATAACGAGCCTAACTTGTTATTGTTCTTAAAGAAAAATCCACGGCAAAAAATCATGCTTCACATGCATAACGAGCATTTGTCTATAGAAATTTTCAGGCCGTTTTATCGATATGCGTTGGCAAGTGTAGACCAAGTCATTTGTGTGAGTGATTATATTAAGCGTAACGCGGTGCAACTTTTCCCAGAGCATGCAGATAAATTTAGCGTAGTATTTAATGCCACAGACCCTGAAGTGTTTAAACCCTATGGTCAGGATGCATTATTGCAACTTCAAGATATCGTCACTTTTGAGGCGGATAAAATTTACTTGTTATATGTAGGACGATTAACTGAAGTCAAAGGTGTACATATATTAATAGATGCTTTTACACGGATTAAAAGATGCTTGCCAAATGCCAGATTGATCATTACCGGTAGTTCTTTTTTTCAAGACGCTGCCAAAACTGCTTATGAGCAATTTTTAGTAGAGCTGGCGAAGCCAGTGAGTGAATACATTATCTTTACGGGCTTTATTCCTCACGAAAAACTTAAATACTTATATTCAGCCGCAGACATTATTGTGTTGCCCTCTATATGGCAAGACCCTTGCCCTTTGGTAGTGTTAGAGGCCATGGCTTCAGGCACTTGTTTGATTAGCTCTGCAGTTGGCGGCGTACCAGAGGTGGTTGAAAGTGGTATTAACGGGATTCTGGTTCATGCGGACAATGTAGGTTCACTTACTTTGGCGGTACTTGATGCTCTTTCAGAACCTGAAAAAATGAATCAAATAGGTGTAGCCGCAAGAAATAAAATTATTTCAGGTTATGCTTGGGAAAGGCTTACCTATGAAATTGAAGATCAAATGTTACTAGAAATAATCCAAAAATGATTGCAATTGTCTACCCTCAATTTTACGGCGTTGGTGGTATTGCACGCTATCTAGATTCTTTCCTCACTAATCTGCCAGCTAATCATCCAACTATCTATTTGATCACTGGTGATGAGCATCGGTCAGAGCGACATTTTCCTTCTGTAGAAATTATTCATATTCCATTTACTTCTAGTCGGTTTAATTTATTATTTTGGTCACTTAAAGCACGTAAGATATTAATACAGCTCTATATACAGAAAAAAATTCAGTGTATCAATCTACATATTCCACCGCTTATTCCTGGGTTTTTTATGCCCAAACATATTCCCTTAATA
>JANOHT010000087.1:0-2600 GCA_031406605.1 Methylotenera sp.
GCAAGCACTGAAGGACTCATTAAGCGATGACTATTACCCTGCGCATGAGCTTGAAAGCGGCGAAGAGCTGCTTTACCTACGCACAGGCCAATCGCCAGACGTGCTTAGTAAATTACGCCGTGGCTTTTGGGCGATACAAGCGCAAATTGATTTACATGGATTAATCTCTGACGAAGCACGCGAATACGTAGCCGAATTTTTAAGCAACTGCAAAAAACGTAACATTCGCTGCGTGCGTATTGTGCATGGCAAAGGCCTAGGCTCGCGCAATCGCGAACCCGTACTAAAACACAAACTACGCAATTGGTTAATGCAAAAAGATGAAGTGATTGCCTATGCCCAAGCCAAACCCGAAGATGGCGGCAGCGGCGCGGTAATTGTGTTGTTGAAGGCTTAAATTAAGAGCCGTGAGAATTTGTATACTCTGGAAGCCGCATGGATATTGGCTTGCAGAGCATCGTAATAATTAGGTGTTGATTTTTACAAGCTCAACTCACTCAAACTCGCATGATCATCTGGCCTGCGACATAGCGGCCAGACAAGTAGGGTGGGTTCTTGAACCCACGCGGTTGTTGCATATTTACCAATGCACCGCGTGAGTGCTAAGTGAGCCACACTACAAAATCTATTCTTTAATTGCGACCAGCCATCACGCCACCATCAACATCCCAAATTGCACCTGTGACCCAATCAGCATCGTCACTTAGCAAATAGTCTATCACTTTTGCTACATCTTCAGGTTTACCAATCCTACCAATCGGATGGAAACCATTAAAAGTTGCAAGTGTTTCATCCAGTTTGGCTGGGTCAATAAATGCTTCATAGATAGGTGTTTTAACGACCGCTGGCGATACCGCATTCACACGAATTTTATGATCGGCTAGCTCCATTGCCATATGCTGCGTGAGTGCATGCAAGCCTGCTTTCGCCATCGAATAGGCGGATGATGGCGTTGCTTTAATGGCTTGCTTTGCCCACATAGAGCCAATGTTTACAATCGAACCACCGCCATTAATGACCATGTTTTTTGCTATTGCCTGTGAAATGAAAAAGAAAGCGCGGTTTAAGTCTAAGTAGGTATCAAAATCCTTTTGTGAATGCTCAAGAAAAGGCGTAGGTTTAAAGTAACCAGCAGCATTCACCAGATATTTGATGTGACCCTTCTGATTTTCAGCAAAAGCAATAACCCGTTGCACATCATCTGGTTCATACAAATTGGCCTGCATGGTTTCAATATTGCCAAAAGTCGATAGCGCTTGCTTTGCCATATCTAGTTTTTTTGTTGAGCTACCAACAATCAAGGTTGATATGTTACGATTTAATAAAAGTTTCGCAGTCGCAAGGCCCATTCCGCTAGAACCGCCTATAATCAAGGCTAATGTTTGGGTGGTGTTTTTCATGATTTTATCTCCAAATTAATAGTGTTGCTTATTGTATGGAGTTATATATCGTGCTGAAAAGTAGGCACAAATTGGTAGCGTAGTGACTTATTGGTACATGTTGATGAAAAGCAAAGAGAAATTATTTTCTAGAAAATCTGCGCCAGAACGTAGTGCGAGAATGGTTGAGACTATTTATGGCTGCAAATGGTCGCTAACAGTTTATACGCTGCTGGCAAATGACATTAATCGGCCAGGCGAAATGGTCAGTCAAGTTGAGGGATTAACAACGAAAGTACTCAATGAATGTCTTCGTAAAAATATGGAGTTTGGCATCATTGAGCGCATTGCCTTCAACGAGGTTCCGCCGCATGTTGAGTATGTAGTCACCGCGTTTGGCCAAAAGTTTATCCGAATTTTAGACGAGCTTGAAAAACTACAAAATGAAATTTCTAATGAGCTATAAGCCCAACTCGCTCAAACTCGCATGCTCATCTGGCCTGCGGCCTAGCGGCCAGTGGAATTTTCGTTCAGATTCGCTTATCGCTAAATCGTTAATGCTGGCGTGGCGGAATTCCATTAGACCGTTGGCGTCAAACTGCCAGTTTTCGTTGCCGTAGCTTCTAAACCAATTGCCACTTTCATCATGCCATTCATAGGCAAAGCGCACAGCAATGCGATTGCCATCAAACGCCCATAGCTCTTTAATCAGCCTGTAATCCAACTCTTTCGCCCATTTGCGGGTTAAAAATTCCACAATCTGTGCACGACCTTTAGGGAATTCTGCGCGGTTACGCCATTGTGAATCTGTTGTGTACACAAGAGAAACGCGCTGAGGATCGCGACTGTTCCAGCCATCTTCTGCCATGCGGATTTTTTGGATTGCAGACTCACGAGTGAAGGGTGGGATTGGTGGCCTAGATTCGATTATTTGGTTTTCGGTAGCAGTATTCACAATGTAACTCCTTGTAATAGATATAAATTATATTCTACTCGTCATTCCAGCGGAGGCTGGAATCCAGGCAGGAAACGTGTCAGCTAATGTAAAAATAGTCAAAAAGTCGCTTCGTATCAAAAACACAGTGCTGCCTTTTGTGCAATTAAGTTATTCACAAAAATTTGTGGATTGACTGGATTCCAGCCTCCGCTGGAATGACGGTGGGAGTTCGCATCATTTTCCCTTTAATTTTTTCAATTCACTTTTCAATTTAATGTCGCCCC
>JANOHT010000188.1:0-8413 GCA_031406605.1 Methylotenera sp.
TATATACAAGCCATTTTGCAAACGTAAGGGGCGGAACTCTTCTTCTGTCAGTTCACCGGCCAAGTAGCGACGCGTTTGGTCGCGGTATTGTGCAACTCTTTCGTCTACTATTTGCTGATCTATTTCGTCGTATTTATACATAATTCTTTAATTAACAGTACTTTTTTATAATTTTTTCTAACAATCCACTATTTTAATTCAAAACGAGCTTGAAGCCCACAAAAATCAGTATCAAAGCAAGCGCGTAGCGTACCCAATGCTCAGCAACCTTAACGCTTAAATGGCTGCCAATCCAAATGCCGGGGATGGAACCTATAAGTAAAATGCCTAGTAACTTGTAATCGACTGTCCCTAGGCTGGCATGACCTAAACCAGCAAACAGCGTTAATGGCACAGCATGCGCTACATCAGACCCGATAATGGTGGTGATCGGACGCTTAGGGTAAATTATCAATAATGCAGTCACACCTAATGCACCTGCACCTACTGAAGTAAGTGTGACTAAAAAGCCTAAAATCAAGCCTAATATCACTGTTAAGTACGGTGTCCATTGAATACTAATCAAATGCTCTCTTTTTGAGAATGCGGCCAATTGATTGCGGAACAGTACCGAAAATGAGGTAATGATAAGCGCTATACCTAGCCAAAATTTAATGCTGCTTACGGCAGCCTCTGAAGCGATATCGATTGTTCTCAGATAAAGCGTGGTAAATATAGAGGCTGGCAAGCTGCCATATGCTAATAAGCGGACTAATTTCCAATCGATATTGCCAAGTTTGCCGTGCGCAAAAATACCTACAGACTTTGTAATAGAGGCGTAAAGTAAATCCGTACCAACAGCAAAAGCGGGTTTGACATGAAAAATTAATACTAAAATCGGTGTCATTAAAGAGCCGCCACCCACGCCAGTTAAACCTACTAGCACGCCGACCGCAAAGCCGGCAAATATATAGCCAAATTCCATATGGAGTATTGTTATTAAAAACATTAAATTATTAGAGGTCGCACTATATCAGCAATTAATAAATTATTTTAGAATATGTTATTCTATATTTATTTGATTTGGTTATATAAAGGTACTCTCTTTAAAAGCTGAATCTGGTCGAAGTGAGAATGAAATGAAGCTACATCAATTACGTTATTTAAATGAAGTTGCTCGACAAGGCTTGAGTATTACCAGTGCTGCGGATGCTTTATATACATCGCAACCTGGAGTAAGCAAGCAAATACAATTATTTGAAGACGAGTTAGGACTGCAGGTTTTTCAGCGCAACGGTAAACGGCTTGTTGGCATTACCGAGCCAGGTGTGCAAATATTAGCGCTGGCAGCAAAAGTAATCCGTGACATTGATAATATCAAACGTGTAGGTGATGAATTTAGCAATGTGGAAACAGGTACATTCACCATTGCAACTACGCATACGCAGGCACGCTATAAATTGCCTGCGGCAGTTAAAGATTTCATGACGCATTACCCGCAGGTTAAGTTAAATATCCATCAGGGAAATCCTATTCAAGTGGCAGAACAAGTGGCTAATGGCGATGCGGATATCGGGATTGCTACGGAATCTATCAGTAGTTTTGATAGCTTATTATGCCTACCTTGTTATCAATGGAATCGCTGTGTGGTGGTACCGCACGGGCATCCTTTATTGTCAGATGGCGAACTCACGCTTGAAAAGCTGGCAACTTATCCACTCATTACCTATGACTTTGCCTTTACGGGGGGCACATTGGTTTCCAAAATATTTACTGAAGCAGGATTGTCACCTAATGTCGTATTAACCGCGATTGATGCGGACGTCATTAAAACTTATGTGACATTAGGGTTAGGCGTAGGGCTGCTTGCTAATATGGCATACGATCCGCAACGCGATGGGCATTTGGCCCGAATAGATGTGAGTCATTTATTCCCGGATAGCACGACTTACTTGGGTATACGCAAAGATGCATTTTTACGCGGCTATATGTATGGCTTTATTGAGCTGATTGCGCCACATTTTAATCGGAAAGCAGTGAATGCAGCACTTAAAATCAGTGCATAATAATGTTGTTGATTGCATAGGGTTTTTATGATTAAACATGGTTTCATTTTGACTTTGTTATTGCTAGTTACCGGCTGTAGCAACGTTAAGCCTGATGGTGCTAGCAAACTTGCACTCACTGGCAAACCTGAATTAATAGGTACAGTCAGTGCAGGTATGCCCGCTATCGATGTCACTACCTCAATCTACGAATTGCCTGTCAACGAAGGCGTCAGCTACCAAGATGTCGTTGATAGTCTAAAGTCGTTGTCCGAGGGCAAGAACTTTGTGAATCCCGCAAACTTTCCAATTGCAGAACATATCAAAAAGCGTGGGATAGACCCGCAAGGTGTTAAAGAAGTCCATAGCTTTTGCAACTTAAGCTTGGGTACCGACATATTCTTAGATCACCCTGAATTCTTAGTATTTGCGCCTTGTCGTATCGCAGTTTACGAAAAGCCTGGCGCGAACAATAAATTGAAATTATTTATTGCATTGGCAAGGCCCACTTATGATCTAAAAAGTATTAAAAATCCCACACTACGCGCACAAAAATCTGCACAAGAACTAGAAACCACTTTATTAGAAATTTTGGATAAAGCACGAAAAGGCGACCTATAGCATGACTGAACCCATACTAATTGCAAAAAACAATGAGACCTCTAGCTTTATCTTGCCGAAAATGGCCAACCGACATGGCTTGATAGCAGGTGCTACGGGAACGGGTAAAACGGTAACGCTCCAAACACTGGCCGAAGGTTTTTCTAAGCTGGGGGTGCCGGTGTTTATGGCCGATGTGAAGGGCGATTTAGCCGGGATGTCACAAGCGGGCGGCGGTAACGCTAAAATTGAAGCGCGAGTTCAACAGTTAGCGCTCTCAGAGTTTAGCTACGCAAAATGCCCAGTCACATTTTGGGACGTATTTGGCTTAAAAGGCCACCCGGTGCGCACTACCATTGCTGAAATGGGCCCCTTGTTATTAGGACGCTTGTTGAACTTGAATGATGTGCAGGGCGGCGTACTTAATGCGATATTCAAGATCGCCGATGACAAAGGCTGGCTGCTGCTCGACCTTAAAGATTTACGCGCCATGATGCAACATGCTTCTGAACATGCGGCCGAGTATCAATCGACCTACGGTAATATCTCTGCAGCCAGTGTGGGTGCAGTGCAACGTTCGTTGTTGCAGCTGGAAACTGAAGGCGCAGATATGTTGTTTGGCGAGCCAGCGCTGAATTTAGACGACTTGATGCAGACCGATGGAAATGGCCATGGTGTTATTAATATTTTAGCTTCGAATAAGTTGTTTAACTCTCCACGTATCTACGCTACTTTACTGCTATGGCTGCTATCAGAGTTATTTGAGAAGTTACCTGAAGCAGGTGATTTAGAAAAACCAAAACTGGTGTTCTTCTTTGATGAAGCGCATTTGTTGTTTAATGATGCACCACAAGCTTTGTTAGACAAGATAGAACAAGTGGTGCGTTTGATTCGCTCTAAAGGTGTTGGGGTTTATTTCGTCAGCCAGAATCCGCTGGATATTCCTGATGTCGTTTTAGGGCAATTAGGTAATCGCGTACAGCATGCCTTGCGGGCATTTACGCCAAGGGATCAAAAAGCTGTTAAATCAGCGGCTGATACCTTTAGAAGCAATCCTAAAGTGAACGTTGCAGTCGCAATTACAGAGCTTGGGGTAGGTGAAGCGCTTGTATCGTTCTTAGATGAAAAAGGCATTCCAACCCCAGTAGAACGTACTTTTGTTTGCCCGCCAGGCAGCCGACTAGGTCCGGCAACCGATGGGGAGCGTATTGATACGATTAAGGCTTCAAACGTATTTGGTGTTTATGAAAAGCTGCTAGACCGTGAATCTGCGTATGAAATATTGAAAAGTCGTGCTGAAGAAAGTGCTAGCGAAGCTAAGGAGAATGAAGGTTTTAGCTGGGGTGGTATGTTTGGCGGTGACAGTACAGATAAGAAAAAACCAGCCAGTCGATCAGACGGAGTATTTGAAGCTGCTGCCAAAAGTGCCGCGCGTGCAATCGGTTCACAGCTTGGCCGTCAGATTATTCGTGGTGTGTTAGGTAGTATTCTAGGTGGGCGTAAATAATAAAAGCCTCAAAATCAGGATTTTTAGAAGCGTCCATCATGGAGCTCAATCATGACTAATAAGATAAAAAGTGATATTGAGATTGCACAAGCTGCCACGTTGCAACCGATTGTAGTGGTAGCTGCTGAGCTTAACCTGGATACTGATGATTTAATTCCTTATGGGCATCACATTGCAAAGCTCAGTCCAGCTTGCATTCAAAATCTGCAACATAAACCCAATGGTAAGTTGATATTAGTCACGGCAATCAGCCCTACACCGGCGGGTGAGGGCAAAACAACCACGACTATTGGCTTGGCAGATGCGCTTACTCAAGTGTTAGCTGAGCAACATGCCGATAAAAAAGCCATTGTATGTATACGTGAGCCTTCGCTAGGACCTGTATTTGGTTTAAAAGGCGGTGCTACCGGCGGTGGTCACTCGCAAGTAGTGCCGATGGAAGAGATTAACCTGCATTTTACGGGGGATTTTCATGCGATTAGTAGCGCCAATAATTTACTTGCGGCGCTGATTGATAATCATATATATCAAGGCAATACTCTGAATATCGACCCTGCCAGCGTTACTTGGCGACGCTGTATGGATATGAATGACCGTGCCTTGCGCAGAATTACACTCAATCATGCGAATGATACTAAAGCGATGGAGCGACATACTGGTTTTGACATTACCGTAGCCAGTGAAGTGATGGCAATATTTTGTTTGGCTACCTCACTTGATGATTTGAAAGTTAGATTAGGTAATATTCAAATCGGCGACACGATTTCACAGCAGCCAGTCTTTGCGAGCGATTTGCAAGCTGAGGGCGCAATGACCGCGCTGCTAAAAAATGCATTTCAGCCTAACTTGGTACAAACTCTGGAGCACTCACCCGCCATTGTACATGGCGGACCATTTGCCAATATTGCGCACGGCTGTAACTCTGTCATTGCTACTAATACAGCATTAAAGCTTGCTGACTATATAGTGACGGAAGCAGGTTTTGGCGCAGACCTAGGTGCTGAAAAATTTATTGACATCAAATGCCGAAAAACAGGGTTGCAACCATCGGTAGTGGTGTTAGTCGCCACCGTCCGTGCACTCAAATATCACGGTGGTGTTGATGTTAAAGCGTTAAATGTAGAAAGCTTAACCGCTCTAAAGTTGGGTATGGTGAATTTACAAAAGCACGTAAAAAACCTGAAATCACACTTTGGTTTGCAAGTCATTGTAGCTATGAATCACTTTTTAACTGATACGGATGCAGAAGTCGCTTTGCTACAAGCTGAAGTTGCTAAGATGGGCGCCACTGCAATCGTGTGCAAACATTGGGCACAGGGTGGGGCAGGCGCCAAACATTTAGCGATTGAGGTTTTAAAAGTCGTTGAAAGTACCGAAAATCAAGCAGTCAATACATTCAAACTGCTTTATCCAGATGAAATGCCACTGTTGCAAAAATTAGAAACTGTTGCAAAAAATATATATGGTGCGGCTCAAGTTGAGTTGTCTATTGCAGCACAAACTAAATTACGTGAGCTGGAAAAAGACTACAATCATTACCCTGTGTGCATTGCAAAAACACAATATTCATTTTCATCTGACCCTGGTTTACGCGGCGCACCAACCGGACACGTACTGCAAGTGCGAGAGTTGAAGTTGTCGCGTGGTGCGGGTTTTGTCGTAGCGATTTGTGGCGACATCATGACGATGCCTGGGTTGCCGTCGCGTCCTGCGAGTGAACATATTGATGTTGACCCAACTGGCAAAATTACTGGTTTAAGTTAACTGTAAAATTAAAGAGAATTTTTAGGATTTAAATAATTGATCACTATTGCTCAAGCTGGATTTGCCGAGCAAACCATCACTAAGTCACGATTTATTTCTATGGCGGCATACTGCACTAACGAACGAGAGGTAGGCTCTGCGTTGAGGGCTTTTGCATCCAAATATCAAAATGCACATCACCTTGCCTATGCGTTTCGTATTAAAACTGAGCAAGGTATAGTTCAACGATTTTCAGATGCTGGTGAGCCATCAGGTACAGCGGGTATGCCAGTATTAAAGCTGATTGAAGGTCGAGATTTAATCAATGTGGGTGTGGCAGTTATTCGCTATTATGGTGGCGTTAATCTAGGTACTGGCGGTTTGGCGCGAGCTTATGGTGGCACTGCAAAAATGGCGCTTGATGCTGCTAAAACGCAGGCCTTTGTTGAGATGCAGACTATTCACTTAACCATTGATTATAAACAAATGGACTTGTTAACCAGATCATTAGCAAAATGCAATGGTAGTATTGTGACTAAAACCTTTAATGCGCAAATAGATTTAGCGGTTTGTCTGCCGGCAGATGAAGTGCCTGGTTTTATTGGCCGTTTTAAATCGCATGGTGTTTGAGTGTGACTTACTTAATTATAGTGTGCACACTATAATCTTAATGCTATGTAGTTTAAAAATAATTTATTTAATTCACCATTGATTCCAATCTCTATATGACCAAATACCCACAAGCGCCAGCTGCAACTTTTTATGAAAAATCTGCTTGGGTTTTAATAGCGTTGACTTTATTCTTTGTACTGCAATTTAACTTGCTACCTGCGTTACTAGCTGGATTGTTAGTCTATGAGTTGGTGCACCTCATTACCCCTTTGATTGCACGACGATTTCCGAGCAAACGACCGGGTAATCAGTCTAAATTATGGGCAGTAGGTATTTTGGTCGTGATCATAGTGAGCTTACTTGCGTTAGCTGGCGCCGGTCTGGTCGCATTTTTCAGGTCCGATGCAGGTAGTTTGACGGTGCTCTTGGCAAAAATGGCACAGATTATTGAAGACTCACGCAAAATACTGCCCAGCTGGGTATTAGAGCATTTACCAGCAGATGCGATTACATTTAAAGAGCAGGCCACGATTTGGTTGCGAGGTCACGCAGGCCAGTTACAAGTAGTGGGTAAAGAAGCTGGTCGGGTTACCGCACATATTTTATTGGGCATGGTGATAGGCGGCATGATTGCTGTGCGTGATGCGGTGGTGATGGATAATTTTAAACCTTTCGCACGCGCACTGGCATGTCGCGGCAGTTTGTTTGGCGATGCCTTTCAGCGGGTAGTGTTTGCCCAGTTACGTATTGCCAGCATTAATGCATTTTTTACAGCCATTTACTTAGCACTGGTATTACCGCTAATGGGTGTTCATCTACCATTGGTAAAAACCATGATAGCTATTACTTTTGTTGTTGGTTTAATTCCCGTGATTGGTAATTTAATTTCTAACACGGTGATTGTGGTAGTGAGTTTGAGTCAATCTTTGAGTGTGGCGATGGGCTCTTTGCTGTATTTAGTCGTTATTCATAAGTTTGAATATTTCTTAAATGCACGTATTGTTGGAGGGCAAATTCGCGCAAACGCATGGGAGTTATTAATTGCTATGCTAGCAATGGAGGCTGCGTTTGGCTTGGCAGGTATCATTGCCGCGCCTATTTATTATGCCTATGTTAAAGCGGAGTTACGCGAGCGTAATTTGGTTTAACTTTACGGGTTATAACTTTGTGCTCAATCAAAATAAAAAAGCGCGCCGATATTTTGAGCGCGCCATTATTTTTTAACTTAATTTACATGAACACATGCTCTCTGAATTTAGTTTTTAAGTACATAAAACCTGTTTTCTAATGTTTTACCATTTTTAACATTATCAAGTTTGCTACCTACAGCATCGCCTAATGTCGCTAACCTTTCATCAGGTAGCGGATGTGTTTTGAACAGCAATGCAACGCTACCATCATTTTTGTTAGTTTGACCTAGTGTCTGTAGTACATCAGCTAAACCAAACGGTTCATAGCCTGCACGCGTAGCGTAGCTTAAGCCTAATCTATCCGCCTCATATTCTGCGCTTTTATCTAGACTGCGTGCGCTAATTTCAGCACCGCTACCAATTGCTTTACTTACCAGCTTATTGTCTTTGGCATACTTGTCACTTAAAAGGCCGGCACCGATATTCAGTAACTGCTGCTTTTGTAACACTTTAAGCTGATGTTTTTTAACGATGTGACCAATTTCATGGCCCAGCACGCCTGCTAGTTGCGCTTCATTTGTTAATTTACGGTACAAACCTTTTGTCAGCATCACATAACCACCGGGTGCAGCAAAAGCATTTAAGTCGTCACTTTCAATCACACCAAAACGCCAAGGTAAATCCGGACGTTCAGATTGCGAGGCTACCCAGCGGCCAACGGAGTTCACATATTTTTGCAGGACGGCATCTTTAACCAAAGGCGCAGCGCCTAGCAAATTACCGGTGATTTCACGACC
>JANOHT010000208.1:0-1709 GCA_031406605.1 Methylotenera sp.
TGTACGCATTACCTGCAAAGGTGAGCTGTACCTGTGTTTAGGTCAAGAAGATAAAGTAGATTTAATGCCACTTTTAAGAGATTACCCCAATGATGACCAACCATTAATTGAAGCGATTTTAGGTAGCATGGCGATTAAACCTAAAGGCCATGATTTTGATTTACGGCGTGCGGAGCCAGCGGTAATTCGGTTTATGTCACATACTGGCGGCTAATTTTAGTGATGGAAATTTCCAGCATCATTCTCGCTGGCGGGCGCGGGACACGTATGGGCGGCATAGATAAAGGCCTAGTAAAGCTGCAACAAAAGTCACTCGTCGAACATCTTATTGAACGCTTAACACCACAAGTCGATGAAATAATCATCAACGCCAACCGTGAAATTAGGCAATATCAAGCCTTAGGTTATGCTGTTTTGCAAGACGAAACGGCAGACTTTATAGGTCCTTTAGCCGGCATAAGTTTAGGCTTAAAGCATATAAAACACGAATATCTACTGACAGTGCCATGCGATTCGCCATTACTACCTCATGATTTAACGCAGCGCTTACTACACAACCTCATTGAACATAATGCCGATATTGCCGTTGCCAGCAGTGATGGTGACGTACACCCTGTGTTTTGTTTATGTAAAAAAAGTGTGTTGCCAAGTTTGACTATTTATTTAGAACAAGGTAATCGCAAGGTGAGTACTTGGCAAAAAAGCTTGAATTATGTTGAAGTGGATTTCAGTGATAATGCCGAAGCTTTTATTAACCTGAATACTTTAGAAGATTTAACGACGCTTGAATTACAGTTAAAATCAAATCATGAATAGAACGATACCCATACTAGGCATCTGCGCTGCGGGTAGCAATGCTGGCAAAACCACCTTAATCACACAGTTAATTCCTGAGCTTGCAAAACGAAATATCAGAGTCTCGGTGATTAAGCACGCACACCATCAATTTGATATTGATTACCCAGGTAAAGACAGTTTCCTGATTCGTGAATCTGGCGCTGTGCAGACCTTAATTGCGTCTGGTAAACGCTGGGCACTGATGACGGAGATGAATCGAACGCCTAACCCTTCAAATGAGGCTGATTTGAACGAATTGCTAAAACAATTCAACCAAAACTATGCTGATTTGATTTTGGTTGAAGGATTTAAATCTGCCGCTATCCCAAAAATTGAAGTACACAGAGCTAACATGGGCACACCTTTATTGGCTACTACAGATAGAGACATCATCGCAGTTGCTTCTGATACCGAACTGGATTTGGCTATTTCAATCCTAGATTTGAATGATACTTCTGCGATTGCAGACTTTATAATGCTAAGAATTATTAACGCTAATTCCCCACTGCTATGACCACACACATCTCACTGTCAGAAATCGTCGCCAACCCAAGCTGCATGGACGACTATGACCCAAACTCCATGCCCGTGGTAAAAGCACGTCAATTTATTAAGCAGTTTTTGAGTCCTGTATCGGAAACTGAAAGTTTGCCAATACGTGAAAGCTTGAGCCGTGTGCTAGCTAAAGATATATTTTCACCAGCTAACGTGCCTAATTACGATAATTCGGCAATGGATGGGTACGCGTTCAACGCAGACGACATTCATACAAATCAGCCCACAAGCTTAAGGATTATAGGCACGGCTTTCGCGGGTAAATCTTTTGACGGCGAATTAACCAGCGGTAAATGTGTGCGCATTATGACAGGCGG
>JANOHT010000209.1:0-17429 GCA_031406605.1 Methylotenera sp.
GTTTCAGCAAGAGTCTGCAAAATTACCACAAGCCAAATGGTTAGCACAAGGTACTATCTACCCGGATGTGATTGAATCTGCAGGTGCTAAAACCAAAAATGCACACAATATTAAAAGTCACCATAACGTAGGTGGTTTGCCAGATACTCTCAAGTTAAAACTATTAGAACCACTGCGTGAATTATTCAAAGATGAGGTACGTGAGTTAGGCGTAGCCCTTGGTTTACCTCACGACATGGTATATCGCCACCCTTTCCCAGGGCCAGGTTTAGGTGTACGCATTTTAGGCGAAGTTAAAAAGGAGTATGCAGATTTACTACGCCGTGCAGATGCAATTTTTATTGAAGAGTTACATGCAAGTGGTTGGTACGAGAAAACTTCACAGGCTTTTACTGTGTTCTTACCAGTAAAATCAGTAGGCGTAATGGGTGATGGCCGCACCTATGATTACGTAGTGGCATTACGCGCGGTGGTCACAAGCGACTTTATGACTGCACATTGGGCAGAGTTGCCATATGATTTATTAGGCAAAGTGTCTAACAGGATTATTAATGAAGTACGTGGCATTAATCGCGTGGTGTATGATATTTCTGGCAAACCACCTGCCACCATAGAGTGGGAATAGTAGTTAAAGGTTCTGACGTAACATGAGCCGCGGATTTGTTAAAGAGGATGACTTAGAGCACGCAGGGACAGATCTACCTGAACGCCCGCTTAGTGAACACCCAAACTACGTTACACCCACTGGATTAGAGCAACTGCAAAACCAGTCAACTCAGCTTGATCAAGAGCGGCAGCTATTAACACCGCGCAAAGATGATGCCGTTATACAACAACGCTTGAGTATGATAGATAGAGACTTACGCTACTTACAAGCACGTTTAGAGCATGCGATTCTAGTGGAGCCCGCAAATCAGCCTAAAGATATAGTCCTGTTTGGTGCAACAGTAGAAGTTGAATATGATGATGGTGAACACGCTATGTTTAGTATTGTAGGTGAAGATGAGGCTGATATTTCATTACAAAAAGTAAGCTGGGTATCACCTTTAGCGAAAGCTTTGATTAGTCATAAAGCAGGCGATAGCGTTGTTTGGAAGCGCCCTGCCGGTGACCTTAACATAGAGATTATTAAAATAAGTTATTAGTAGGTATTTGCTATTAACTATTTGAGATACATTAGAAAAGACAGAGATGAACGTAATTAATGCGATAGAAAGTCGCCGCTCAATTAAATATTTTGATATGCATCACAAAATGACGGAGGATGAGATTAATCATCTGATGTCATTGGCCATGATGACACCTACTGCATTTAATATTCAGCATTGGCGATTTGTATTAGTAACTGATCCTGTGCTTCGTCAGCAGATTCGTGCCGTTAGTTGGAATCAGGCACAGGTTGAAGAAGCATCATTATTGATTGTGATTACGGCCGATTTAAAAGCTTGGGAAAAGCAGCCTGAGCGCTATTGGCAAAATGCACCGCAAGCAGTTTCAGATATTTTAGTCCCCGCTATCAGAAATTATTACTTAGGTAACGAGCAAGCGCAGCGCGATGAAGCGATGCGCTCATGTGGCATGGCGGCCATGACCATTATGCTGGCAGCTAAAGAAATGGGCTATGACACTTGTCCGATGGATGGCTTTGATTTTGATGCAGTGGCCAAACTCATTAAACTACCAGCAGACCATGCGCCTGTCATGTTTGTAACTGTCGGTAAAGGTATCAAATCTGCTTCACCACGCAGCGGTCAACTTGCGATGAATGAAGTCGTCATTAAAAATACATTTTAACTATAAGATTCAGTAAGAATCTAACTCAATAAATTATAAAGCAATAAAATTTTAAGGATGTAACCGTGTTAATCAGCAACAATATCACCGTACAATTCGGCGCAAAGCCACTGTTTGAAAACGTTTCAGTTAAATTTGGCGATAACAATCGTTATGGTTTAATTGGCGCCAATGGTTGCGGGAAATCAACCTATATGAAAGTGCTAGCTGGCGTGTTAACACCTAGCGCCGGCAATATTGCAATTGATAGCCATGAACGCATGGCATTTTTGAAGCAAGACCAATTCGCTTATGAAGACCAGCGTGTGCTAGATGTCGTGATGATGGGACATGAGCAAATGTGGAATGCTAATGTAGAAAAAAATGCCATCTATGCAAATCTGGAAGCCACTGAAGAAGATTACATGCGTGCCGCTGAGTTAGAAGGCGTATTTGCAGAATATGACGGCTACACGGCAGAAGCACGTGCTGGTGAGCTGCTCATGGGTGTAGGTATACCAATTGAACAACACAATGGCTTGATGAGCTCAGTTGCACCAGGTTGGAAATTACGTGTGCTGCTTGTGCAAGCGCTCTTTTCTAACCCAGACATTTTGCTACTAGATGAGCCAACGAACAACTTGGACATTAACACGATTCGCTGGTTAGAAGATGTACTGAACAATCGTGATTGCACCATGGTGATTATTTCGCATGACCGTCACTTTTTGAATCAGGTATGCACGCACACTTGTGATATGGACTACGGCAAGATTTCGATGTATCCAGGCAATTATGATGATTACATGGAAGCTAGCACAGCTGCACGTGCACAAGCAGCTAAAGATAATGACAAAGCCAAGCAAATGGTCGCAGAATTGCAGGACTTTGTACGTCGCTTCTCAGCCAATGCCTCTAAAGCAAAACAGGCCACCAGCCGTGCTAAGAAAATCGATAAAATCAAAATCGAGGAATTCAAACCTTCAAGTCGTCAGTACCCATTCATCCGCTTTGAATATGATGAGCGCGAAAAGCTTTATCGCAATGCAGTTGAGCTAAAAAAACTCAGCCATGGCTTTGATAAACCACTGTTTAATGACATCGACATGATGTTTGAAGCAGGTGAAAAAGTAGCCATTATCGGTGAAAACGGTATCGGTAAAACAACCTTCTTACGTTGTTTGGCGGGTGATTTACAACCTAAGCATGGCGAAGTGAAATGGGCAGAAAAAGCGAATATCGGCTACTTTGCGCAAGATCACGAATACGAATTTGAAGATGGCGAAGACTTGTTTGAGTGGATGACAAAATTCAGGCAAGCTGGGGACGATGATCAAGTCGTACGTAGCATGCTAGGCCGATTATTATTTGGTGGTGACGACACTAAAAAATCAGTCAAAGTATTATCAGGTGGTGAAAAGGGTCGCATGCTTTATGGCAAAATGATGCTGGCGAGAACCAATGTCATGCTCATGGATGAGCCTACCAACCATATGGACATGGAATCAATCGAAGCGCTCAATACCGCACTCGATAAATACAAGGGCACACTGTTTTTTGTGAGCCATGATCGCGAGTTTGTAAGCTCAATTGCCACCCGCATCATAGAAATCAAAGCAAATGAAATTATTGACTTTACAGGTAACTACGAGGATTATCTTTTGAGTCAAGGTGTTGCTTAATCTGCTCTAATGAGTCAAATTGAGGTCACAAAGAAATATAACGTTGAAAAAGTTTTTACAGAAATTATTACGATGGATTCACCCTACTAAACTTACTTTCTTGTATTTTTTAGTAGGGAGTCTTTTTTTAAGTTATAAGCATAATTTAATTTCATATTTACCGCAAAACATCTACTTACCAACATCAACAAATCTATTTATTGATGTCTCGATTCTAATTGCCAGCGGTGCAATTTTTCATATTTTATTAATAAATCTAAAAGTGTATAAAGAAGTTGATGCACTTAACAACAAACGATTTATAAAAAACAAGCTGGTCTATTTAAGCTGGGTTTTTATAATCTTGCTGCTAATTCCTTTGGTAAACTTGGGTATTTATAAACACCAATTACCTAAATTGGAGCTACAAGCCTACAACACGCTTGAAGGTATTGCCAATATCAAGGTGCAGCAAATGAAGCGCTGGCTTGATTACCGAGTTGCCGATGCCAGCGTGCTCGCGGCTGACCGGCAATTTTCTGGTGATATCTCACGACAAATACAGCAGCGTGATTCTGAAAGTGAAAAAATCATCAAAGCACGTTTTGAATCACTCATTACGTCGTATCACTACGAAAGCATCGCATTACTTGATACCAATGGCAAAGTTATTTTACAAACAGGTGAGTCCTTCAGTAAAAATAATGATGATAGTTATAATGTTGAACAAAAATTAATCAATGATGTTAAAGCCAATTACCAAACAAAACATGGTGATTTTTTTATCGACCATAAAAAGAACTTAAATTTACAAGTTTTAGCGCCTATCATTAATTTTAAAGACGGCCACTCCACACTCGTTGCTTTAGTGTTGATTCAAACAGGCTTTTATCAGCCTATATTACCAACACTGCAAATGTGGCCAACTAATAGTAAAACGTCAGACGCGATGCTGGTTAAAAATAACCACGGGAATATTATTGTCGTGGATGCAACGCGAGATGATTTCAATGGCAATGGCATTCATTATCTAGAAGCAAGCACCAATAACCTCCTTTATCACTTAGAAAAACCAGTATCTTCTGGTAATAACTTGATTGGCACTTTGGCTTTTAGCGCTAGTCAGCCCATTGCAGGCACCTCTTGGCACTTTCTGACTGAGGTTGCTCAAGACGAAGTAATGGCTGGGCTAGATGACCTGTTATTAACTATTAGCATAGCTGCGATGATTGCGCTGGTACTCATCAGCCTAGTATTGTTTTTGCTCTGGAAACAGCAAAAATCAGCCTACAAACTTGCGCTCTCATTAAAAGACACAGAACTGAATAAGTTACTCGATAAATTTCATACCACCCCATTCATCGGCACAGGCACAGTTAATGCGTCTACACGGAGATGGATAGAGGTAAACCCTCGTTTTACCGAGATTTTCGGTTATTCAGAAAAAGAACTTCGAAACTTGAAGTTCATTGATTTGAGTCATCCAGATGAAGTGCGAATGGATGATGAGTATTATGCAAAGCTTAAGCAAGGCGAGATTAGCCATTACACAAGAGAAAAACGCTTTTTACATAAGAGTGGTGATTTAATTTATGCGCGTGTAGAGGTTACTGCAGTACGTAATGACTATTCTGAAATTGAAACGTATGTGGTTGCAGTTGAAGATATTACCCAAAGAGTAGTTGCGGAGCACGCATTAGAAGTATCAGAAGAACGTTTAGAACTGGTGGTTAAAGGTAGTAATGATGGTTGGTGGGATTTAGACTTAACGACGAATATCGCCCATCATTCAGAACGCTGGTGGCAAATGCTGGGCTACGATAAAAACATGGATATTGTAGATCCTCAATATTGGCAGACCTTAACGCACCCAAACGATATTGAACCTACCTTAACTTACCTTCGTAAAATACTTGCCAGCAAAAAGAATAATTATGAAGTTGAGCTACGCCTTCATCATAAAGATGGTCACTATGTGCCAGTGTTAACACGTGGTTATATAGTGCGTGACAAAGATGGTAAAGCAACTCGCATTTCTGGCACTAATACAGATATTACTGAATTCAAAAAAGCGGATAGAGAAATAGTCACTCTTAACCGTTTACTATCAATGATTACCAATACGAATCAGCTAATTACACGTAAACCGAGTGCTTTAGTTCTGTTTAACGAAGTATGTAAAATTGCTGTGGATGATGGTGGCTTCAATTTCGCTTGGGTTGGCTTACTGACACAAGATAAAAACGAACTTAAATGTGTGACACACGCCGGTCCATCCAATATTTTTATAGAGTCACTTGATGCTAACTTGAAAAAACATGACTACAATATCCCAGCTATCCAATGTATTACCGATGGTCAATACATTATATGTAATGACCTAAACTCTGCAGACTATGAATCAGATTGGGTTGCAAACGCACTAGATAGTGGCTATCGCTCTATGGTTGCATTACCTATTGCACAGTATGGCAAAGTAGTTGGTAATTTCAGTCTATTTTCTAATGAGCCGCAAGCATTTGGTAAAAAAGAGATCTCTTTACTGGATGAATTAGCGTCGGACATTTCTTTTGCTTTAGAAATTGAAGATAGCGAAAATCAGCGCAAAAAAACAGAAAAGGCGCTACTAGAAAGCGAGGCACTATTTCATAACTTAGCTAGTAACTCCCCTGCCGGTGTTTTTAGAACAGATAAAAAAGGCAAGCTCACATACTACAATGACAATTGGCGTAGCCTCAGCGGGGCTAACTCAGAGGAAATAATTGAAGGTACAGCTTTTCCTGCCAGTATTCATCATGAAGATAGTAAAAGCGTTATTGCAGCTTTTAATAAAAGTTTGCACGATAAAACCCCTTTTGATATGGAATATCGATTCTCGCATCCAAACAAAGAAATTATTTGGGTAAAAAGCCAAGCGCAACCTTGCTATGATGACAAAGGCATTTTTAATGGTTATGTAGGAACGTTAACTGATATTACAGAACTTAAATCGGTACAAGATAGCTTGTTGATGGCAGGAGTTGTTTTAGATAACTCACGTGAATCAATTTTAGTAACCGATCATAACGTCAACATCATCATGGTAAATAAGGCATTTACTGATATTGAGGGTTACTCTGCCGATGAAGTACTCGGTAAAAATCCTAATATACTTAACTCTGGAAAACACAATAAACACTATTTTAAAGCGATGTATAGTTCGCTAAAAGAATCAGGCGTTTATCAAAGTGAGATTTGGAATCGTCGTAAAGATGGAGAAATTCACCCGGGTATTTTGAGCATTACTGCAGTCAAAAACATCAAACATAAAATTACGCACTATGTTAGCGTATTTACTGATATCACAAGCTTAAAAAATACTGAGGAACGTCTAGCGTTTTTGGCCAATCACGATGCGCTGACTGGTCTACCTAACCGCATGATGTTGATTTCGCATATTTCACACGCGATAGAAGGCGCGAAACGTAAGAACAAACAGTTAGCGCTTTTACTTTTAGACCTAGATAGGTTTAAAAATATTAATGATAGCTTTGGTCATTTAGCAGGTGACGATTTATTGCAACAATTGGCGTCAAGATTAAAAGCTAAGCTGCGTGGTAACGACATGGTTGCAAGGCTTGGTGGCGATGAATTTGTTGTACTACTCGAAGATATAAGCCAGCCCGAGGATATTGCTAAAGTAGCAGAAAATATTATTTCTGTCGTAGAACAAACTTGGCTACTTAAAAACAAATCTGAAGTTCACATTGGCACAAGCATTGGTATTAGTCTATATCCAGATCATGGCGATAATGCTTTAGATTTACTCAAACACGCCGATGCCGCTTTATACCAAGCCAAAGGTTCTGGCCGTGGTGTTGCCAATTACTATTCTGAAAGCTTAACCAACCAAGCAAGAAGGCGCTTTAAATTAGAGGCAAGATTACGTGACGCCATCACAGAGAATGAATTACAACTTCACTACCAGCCTAAATTCGACATTCATTCAGGTAATCTTGTAGGTGTAGAAGCATTAGTACGCTGGATAGATCCTAAGCTAGGTATGATTATGCCTACAGAATTCATTGGGATTGCTGAGGAGACTGGGTTGATTAACAAACTCGGCGAATGGGTTCTTAACGAAGCGTGTCGACAAGGTAAGGTTTGGCTCGACAATGGACTCGACCTATCGATTGCAGTGAATTTGTCTGCCACACAACTTTATCATAGCAATATTGCTAAAACGATTAGTGACATTTTGCAGAGAACAGGCTTCCCTGCAAAGAACTTAGAGCTAGAATTGACAGAAGGTATTTTAATGCGCCGAGAAACAGAGTCGATTAAGAAGCTTTATCAAATTAAAGCGTTAGGCATAAGCCTAGCAGTGGACGATTTTGGTGCTGGTTATTCTTCACTGGCATACTTGCGCCGCTTCCCACTTGATGTATTGAAAATCGATCAGTCTTTTGTGGCGGATCTAGAGGATGATAAAGATGACCGCGCCATTACAGCAACCATTATTGGCATTGGTAGAACGCTGAATTTAAAAGTAGTTGCAGAAGGTGTAGAAACAGCCTTTCAGCTATCATTCTTAGAATCCCATGGTTGCCATATGTATCAAGGGTACTTTGCAAGCCCTGCGCTAGAAGCCACGCCATTTGAAGAATTTGTACGCAAGTACAAAGGCAATAATATATTTTCGTAATCGTTTATGACTGGCTGAAAAATTATGTGATTTTTGGATAAATAATTTGCCATGTTTAATTAAGCTCACCCAATAAAAAACCCAGCCTAAGCTGGGTTTTTAGTAACGCTTGAAACTTATGCTTTAATTGCGCGTTTACGCTCATGCTCTAGCAAGTAGCGTTTACGGATACGTATCGTTTTAGGCGTAATTTCAACTAACTCATCATCATCAATAAACTCAACTGCAGACTCTAATGACAATGCGATTGGCGTAATCAAACGTACCGCTTCATCAGTACCTGATGAACGCACGTTCGTTAATTGTTTACCTTTGATTGGGTTCACGATTAAATCGTTATCACGGCTATGAATACCAATCACCATACCTTCGTAAAGCTTGTCACCTGGCACTGAGAACATGCGGCCACGGTCCTGCAATTTCCAAAGCGCATAAGCAACAGCTTCACCATGCTCGGCTGAAATCAACACACCATTACGACGACCTGGCATATCTGCTTTTACTGGTGCATATTCATCAAAAATATGTGCCATTAAACCTGTACCGCGCGTCATCGTTAAGAACTCGCCCTGAAAACCAATCAAACCGCGTGCTGGGATCTTATATTCCAAACGCGTACGGCCATTACCGTCTGATTCCATATTTTGCATTTCACCACGACGACGACCTAATTCCTCCATCGCTGCACCTTGATGCTCATCTTCTAAATCTACCGTTAAGATTTCGTATGGCTCACATTTTTGACCATCGATTTCACGGTAAACCACTTTTGGTTTACCTACGGCCATCTCAAAACCTTCGCGACGCATCGTCTCTAATAAAATCGTTAGGTGCAACTCACCACGGCCAGAAACACGGAACACATCAGCATCTTCAGTTTCATCAACGCGTAAAGCTACGTTGACTAAAAGCTCTTTAGTTAAACGATCACGAATTTGACGTGAAGTAACAAATTTACCTTCCGTACCAGCTAATGGTGATGTGTTCACCATAAAGTCCATCGTCAAGGTTGGCTCATCTACGCCTAAGTGTGGCAAACCTACAGGCTTATCACGGTCGCAAATAGTGAAGCCAATACCCAAGTCATCTAAACCAGAGATAATAACAATATCCCCTGCTTCAGCTTCTTCAACAGGTACGCGCTCTAGGCCACGGAAACCAAGCACTTGGTTAATCTTACCCATGGCAATTTGTTTATCGCCATTCATAATGGTGACTGGCTGACCGGTTTTGATTTTACCGTTACGTACACGGCCAACACCTAATCGGCCTGTATAAGTAGAATAATCCAGTGCTGAGATTTGTAATTGTAATGGTGCACTACTGTCACCGACTGGTGGCGCTACATGGCTTAAAATCGTTTCAAACAAAGCACGCATGTTGTCAGACGGCGCTTTCATATCCAGCATGGCATAACCATTAATTGCAGAAGCGTATACCACAGGGAAGTCTAACTGCTCATCTGTAGCGCCTAAGTTAGCAAACAAATCAAACGTTTGGTTAATCACCCAATCCGTACGTGCGCCTGGACGGTCTACCTTGTTAATCACTACGATTGGTTTTAAACCAAGTGCCAATGCTTTTTTCGTGACGAAACGTGTTTGCGGCATTGGGCCTTCAACAGCATCAACTAGTAACACCACACCATCTACCATCCCTAAAACGCGCTCTACTTCGCCACCAAAGTCCGCATGGCCTGGCGTATCCACGATATTAATATGAGTTCCCTCATAATTAACTGCGGTATTTTTAGCCAAGATGGTAATGCCACGTTCTTTTTCCAGATCATTAGAATCCATCACACGCTCAACCACTGCGTGGTGAGAAGCGAAGGTACCCGCTTGTTGTAAAAGTTTGTCCACCATAGTCGTTTTACCATGGTCAACGTGGGCAATAATTGCGACGTTTCTTAAATTGCGTGACACCGTAGTGGTCATATTGTGCAGCCAGTTCGTTATAAAGGCGGCGATTTTAACACATTAAACAACTATTTAATTTAGCAATTTGACTTTACATGACGATTTAATTTGACATTCCAGTTTAAATGGTTATACTGCGCGCTTCATTCGCAACTTAACTTACTTTAGTTTTGTTTGTGTTGATTGAATCATTGCCCTGACCCTACTGTTGCTCGTGAAATTTTGAAGCAACTATCAAGAAATCGAATTTTTGATTTTTACTGGTTAGCGGCTGTGCCCGTGCGCTGGTAAAGATTATATTAGTTTGTATAGTTATAGATTAATGCTAGGTTCATACAAGACCGAGCTAAATATCTAAAGTTAAACTCAACCAAATATTCTCTGCGTTTATATTGCCCTTGTTCATATGCCTAACTAATCGCATATGCTCAAATGATATGTTCGTATTTGCTTGCGCCCTTTTTTGTTTTTATTGAAAGGGACTATCTTGTCTTTTGAATCGTTAAATCTTGACTCTGCCATTCTTCGTGCTATTGAGGAATCTGGCTACACTACACCTACCGCTATCCAAGCCCAAGCAATTCCAGTTGTGACTGAAGGTCACGACCTAATGGCCTCTGCCCAAACCGGCACAGGTAAAACTGCAGCATTTATGTTGCCAGCTTTAAACTTATTAGCAACACCACATGAATCAAAAAGCCGTGGTCCACGTATTTTAGTGTTGACCCCTACTCGTGAACTTGCAGCGCAAGTGAACGAAGCTGCACGTAAATATGGTAAATTTTTGCGCGCCCGTACTGTGAGTATCGTTGGCGGTATGCCTTACCCATTACAAAACAAACTATTATCACAACCGCTAGATATTTTAGTCGCTACGCCTGGTCGCTTGTTAGACCATATGGAACGTGGTCGCATTGATTTATCACGTCTACAAATGCTGATTTTAGATGAAGCTGACCGTATGTTAGATATGGGCTTCTTACCTGACGTTGAACGTATTTGCAGTCAGCTTTCAGCTGAACGTCAAACACTATTGTTCTCAGCAACATTAGATGGTGACATTGCACGTATCGCTAAACAAATTCTTAAAAATCCTAAAACGATTCAAGTGGCAGGCCAAAAAGAAAAACATGCCAACATTGAGCAGCGTTTGCACTATGTTGATGACATGACACACAAAAACAAATTGCTTGAGCATTTGTTGATTGCACCTGAAGTGAATCAAGTGATTATCTTCACATCAACTAAACGTCATGCAGATGTATTGGCTGAGGATTTATATGCAGCTGGCCATAAAACTGCGGCCTTACATGGCGACATGACACAAGGCGCACGTAACCGCACGTTGACTAAACTGCGTCAAGGCGATGTAAAAGTATTAGTGGCAACTGATGTTGCTGCACGTGGTATTGATGTGAATGGCATTACCCATGTGATTAACTATGATTTGCCAAAATTTGCAGAGGATTATGTGCACCGTATCGGTCGTACTGGCCGTGCCGGTAAAACTGGTATTGCGATTTCATTTGCATCAAACATGGATAGACATATTCTGCGCAAAATCGAACAATTCACTGGCAATGGCATGACGCCATCAGTAGTTGAAGGCTATGAGCCAAAGCGTGCGATTAGAATGGATGCTCCTGGCGGTCGTGGTGATGTTCGCCGTGATGGTCATAAACCAGGTGGTCGCGGTGGCTTTAAACCACGTGATGACCGTGGTAGCTTCAGCCGTGATAATAATCGTGGCGATAGCCGTGGTGACTCACGTAGCGAGCGTCCTAGTTTTAGTCGTGATAGCAGCAGCGATAACCGCAGTGAAAATCGCGGCAACCGCGATTCAGCACCACGTGAAGCAAATGGTAACTCAGCTAACCATTCTGATAGATTCGGTGCTGGCAGAACAGAGAACCGTTCAGAAAGACCTTCTAGCGACCGTCCACGCAGTTTCGGTGACCGTTCAAACGCTGGTGGTGACCGTGGTCGCAGCGATCGTCCTAGCTCTGGTGCAAGTGCAGCGCCAAACCGCAGTTTTGGTGACAGTGTAGCCTTCGGTAAAAAACCTTTTCCACGTGATGGTGCAAGTGCACCGCGCGGCGATAGCAACCGTGGCGATTCACGCGGTGACAACCGTGGTAACCGTCCAGATGCAAATCGTGGCGATAACCGTGTGCTAGGTCAACGTTATGAAGGCCGCACCGATGCACCACGTAGTGATCGCAACTCAGGTGACCGTTCATCAGCACCTCGTCGTGATAGCGCTGATAGTCGCCCTGCACGTAGCAATAGCGATTCACGTAGCTTTGGTAATGCAAACGCTGCAGCTGGTAGCGGCGCACCACGTCGTCCACGTAGTTTTGTTTAACTTTAATATCACTGAGAAATTAATCTAATTGAACAGTACCCAACAAATGACAGAAATAGCAATTTTTGATGATCAAAAATTTCAAAACTTAGGTTTTGACAGTCTTGGTCTTGCGCCCGAATTACTTAAAGCGCTAACCGAGTCTGGTTACACCACACCCACGCCAATTCAAGCACAAGCAATTCCGGTTGCATTGGCTGGGGGTGATTTAATGGCAGGCGCGCAAACAGGTACAGGTAAAACTGCGGCATTTGCGTTACCCTTGCTACAAAAATTGCTACCGCTAGCCAGCGCAAGTGCATCACCAGCTAAACACCCAGTACGCGCATTGATTTTAGTACCAACGCGCGAACTGGCAATTCAGGTGGAGGAAAGTGTACGGGCTTATGCAAAACATACGCCATTACGCACACTCGTGGTGTATGGCGGTGTAGACATCAAAACTCAAACACCACATTTAAAAACGGGTGTAGAGGTGTTGGTAGCTACTCCGGGCCGTTTGTTGGATCATATTGAACAAAAGACAGTACAGCTAAACCAAGTGCAAATGTTAGTACTAGATGAAGCAGATAGAATGTTAGACATGGGCTTTATGCCTGATTTGAAACGCATTTTGGCGTTGCTCCCTAAGCAGCGTCAAAATTTAATGTTTTCAGCCACATTTTCCAACGACATTAAAAAATTAGCTGATGACTTTTTAACGAAACCACAGTTAATCGAAGTTGCACGCAGCAATGCAACCAACGATAACGTAACGCAAAAAGTGTACGAAGTAGCACAAAGTGATAAAGAAACACTGCTTATACAGCTGTTAAAAGCTGCAGACGCCAAACAGGTGATTATATTCACCAAAACCAAGATTACTGCCAGCCGCTTAAGCCGTAGCTTAGCGCGTGAAGGCATTGCCGCAGACGCGATTCACGGCGACAAAACACAACAAGAACGTATCAAAGCATTAGACGCATTTAAGGCAGGCACTGTCACGGCACTGGTTGCTACAGACGTTGCCGCTCGTGGTTTAGATATTAGTGAATTACCAATGGTAATTAACTATGAAATTCCTAGTGCGCCAGAAGACTATGTTCATCGTATCGGTCGAACTGGCCGGGCTGGTGCATCAGGTATTGCGATTTCATTCGTAAGCCCTGAAGAAGATAAATACATGGTAGAAATTGAAAAGCTTATCAAACGCCCAATCACTAAAGAAACGATTGAGATTGAAAGGCCTAGTGCTAAACCACGTCAAAGTACGAGTAAACCTAGTCACAGTAAACCTAGCAGCGCAGCAGCGAATCAAGATGCATCAGCAACGAAACGCATGCCTGCTAAAAAGAAAGCGATTGACCCTTGGTTCGATAAACCTTACGAAGCAGCAAGTCAAGCCAAAAACATCACTGTTAGATCTATGCCTACAAGCAAAGTACCAGTTGCGGCATTGCTGGGCGGGTTAAGATTTAACAAGTAATAACGTAAGAATTTAGCGTTGTAGTAATTAAAAGGGGTTAGCTTGGCTAACCCCTTTTTGCATATTGCATTTAATATAGATAAGGCTATAAAAGTTAATGCTATTGATTACGCATAAAATCAGCCACCCCATATAGCTGCTCAGCAAGTTTAGTCATTAGCGCTTCTTCAAAGCCTAGCTGCTGCATCGCTTTGATCATGCAATACATCCATTGGTCTCGTGCAGATTCATTAACAGCAAAGGGCATGTGTCGCCGGCGTAGCATTGGGTGTCCATAGCGTTCTATGTAGAGCTGCGGGCCACCTGTCCAGCCCGTTAAAAACATAAATAGTTTTTCGCGCGATGATGTTAAGTCTGCCGGGTGCATGGCACGGATTGGCTGTGCTTTAGGGTCACTATCCATTACGTCGTAGAATGTCTCGACCAGCTTACGCACATTTTCAACACCTTGAGTTTCTCCACCAAGCAACTCAAAAAATGTGCTTTTATTACTACCTACTTCTTCTACTTTATTTAGCATATTGCTTAAACCAATTCGAATTTAAAAGCCCAAAGCTTAACGACCTATTATTGAACAACTATAGGCTTCACAAGGCTAGCTGCCAATTTTGCACGTTCTCTCGCTTCGGTTACATCTTTGCCAGTTGCTAATGCCACACCCATACGCCGTTTAACAAAAGACTCCGGTTTACCGAATAAGCGAATATCGCTATTTGGTACAGCAAGGGCATTATTAACGCCGTCAAATGCTAGGTTATGTGATTCATGTCCACCATAAATTACAGCGCTTGCACCAGCTTCACGCAAGCTAACATCTACTGGCAAACCTAATATTGCACGCGCATGTAAATCAAACTCACTAAAACGCTGGCTGCACATCGTCACCATACCGGTGTCATGCGGACGCGGGCTTACTTCACTAAACCATACTTGATCCTGCTTGATGAATAGCTCTACACCAAACAAACCTAAACCACCTAGGCTATCCGTCACGGCTTTTGCAATCCTTTTAGATTCTTGTAGCGCTGCGGCAGTCATCGCCTGTGGTTGCCAGCTTTCTACGTAATCACCCTTCTCTTGTACATGGCCGATAGGTTCGCAGAAATAGGTTTCAATTTCACCTTGTGCATTTTTTGCACGTACTGTGAGTAAGGTAATCTCGTAATCAAAATCAATTTGACCTTCTACAATCACCACGCCCTGATTTACACGCCCACCAGTAGCGGCATAATCCCAAGCTATCTTTACTTCTGAGGCATTGGTAATACGTGACTGCCCTTTGCCAGAAGATGACATAGTCGGCTTAATAAAACATGGGTAGCCTATACCAGCATCAATCGCTGCTTGTAATTCAGCTTCACTTTTAGCAAATGCATATGGGGAGGTAGGTAGTTGAAGTTCTTCAGCAGCGAGTCTGCGTATACCTTCACGATTCATGGTGAGCTGCACCGCTTTTACAGTAGGAATAACTGTGGCGATGCCTGCTGCTTCAATGTCGGCTAACGTACTAGTATTAAGTGCTTCAATTTCTGGCACAATTAAATGCGGTTTTTCTTGTGCTATTAAATCACGCAGCGCTTTGTCGTCGGTCATATCAATCGTGTAAGCACGATGTGCGACTTGATGACCAGGCGCATTTTTATAACGGTCTACTGCAATGACTTCTACACCTAAACGTTGTAGGGCAATGATGACTTCTTTGCCGAGTTCACCGCTGCCAAGCAACATTACACGTGTTGCGTTAGGGCTTAATGGGGTACCAATTTGCATGAGATTCTTTCAATTTTCAATTGGCTGAATCATACCATGCAGTGATTTTTCCGTCATTTTTCGATGTAAATCAGGTTGCGATTTAAAGCAAATACTACAGAAACTATTAATAGGAAATTAACTAGAACTTAAACTATATAAGCGCGTTGTTGCTAACACTACAAATTATAAATTATGCTTATCCATGCGATAACGCATTGTCATACGGGTGATACCGAGCTTGCGCGCGGCTTGCGACACATTATTTCTAGATTCAGCAAGTGCTTGTAATAATATCGCTTTTTCTGCGCTGTCTAGTGTGGTTTGCTCTGACGTTGCTTTGGTACTTAAGTATGCCTTTGGCTCAGGGGGAGATTCAGTCCCTAATTGATTTAATGTTTTATGTATAGGTAGTACCAAATCGGACGCTGTGATATTGCTTTCATGACACAGCAACATAGCGCGACTCACTTGATGCTTCAATTCACGCACATTACCTGGCCATGCGTAAGTTTGAATCATTGCAGTTGCATCTGTCGAAAATATAGGGCTAGCCAAACCATAACGCCTTGAAGTTTGTGCCGCAAAATGACGTGCTAACAATACAGCATCGTCTGCACGCTCACGTAGTGGCGGCATACTAATACTCAGCACATTTAGGCGGTAATATAAGTCTTGCCTAAAGCGCCCTGTAATCGACATTTCGTGTAAATCACGATTAGTAGCTGCAATAAAACGCGCAGGTACTGCACGCTCTTTGGTTGAACCCAGCCTTCGCACAACGCGACGTTCAAGTACATTTAATAACTTAGCTTGTAAGCCTAGTGGTAACTCACCGATTTCATCTAAAAAAAGTGTGCCGTCTTCCGCGGCCTCAATCAAACCCGGGCGAGTGGTTAAAGCGCCGGTAAAAGCACCCTTTTCATGTCCAAATAGTTCACTTTCAATTAACTCCGCTGGTAAGGATGCACAATCAATATGTACAAACGGTTTATCACTATTGGCACATGACAAATGCAGTAAGCGTGCGGCCACATCCTTGCCTGTCCCTGTTTCACCACTAATCAATACTGTAGGTGGCACCGTGTCGCTAGCCACTAACTGTGCAATACGCTTGATTTGGGTTTTCACACTTTGCATCGCCAGGCTATCGCCTAGCAACTCTACGCCTTCAGTGGCGTGCGCATTACGTTGACGTGAATAGTCTAGGCTATTGCTTTGCACTGCCGCAGTTTCTGCCTTTTGAATAGATAACAATAGCTCTTCAAGGTCGACTGGTTTTTTAAGATAATCGACCGCACCCTGTTTGATTGCATTAACTGCATCACTGACTTCGCCATGCGCCGTCATTACAATTACGGCTGCATTTTTTGCCACAAAATCAGGCAGTAGATCCAAGCCATTACCATCAGGCAAACGCATATCCAGCAGCACAATATCTGGTATGAACTGCTTAACCACAGCATGCGCACCTTGTATTGTTTCAACATGCTCACACTGATAACCCGCTTTTTGCAGACGCCGCATGACCGCGCGGGCAAATAGCACCTCATCCTCCACAATCAATAACTTCGATTGTGGAGCCACTAATTTTGATGCGTTATTAGAGATAAGGTGTGCCAACAAAATAATACCCTATCAATCGTTATCTAAAACTGGTGTAGCTTTTTTGCCGCCGAATTCATAACGGACACCTATCCAGCCAGCACGTGGCGCACCTGGAGCAAAGAAAGGTACATTCACTTCGTTACCTGTAAATTGACCGCTAGTTGAATCAAAACGATGCTCACCTAGCAAACCACCGTTGCTGTAT
>JANOHT010000217.1:0-11503 GCA_031406605.1 Methylotenera sp.
CTCACTGATGCCAGACTTAGCACACACTTACAAGCAGGCAGTAATACCGAAGCCATTGGCGGTGACTTGGCTTACCAATACGGCAATAACTCAAACCTGACCGGTATGGGCTTGATGAATGCGCAGAGTGTGATTGCAGCAGCTAATTTTGGTCAAACCGTGCAAAGCCTCAACAACCCCGCCGTATGGCAGGCTGAGGCGGTGAAGCTTGGGTAACGGCACCTACCTCAATGCACTAGACACCAGCACCCTCCGTCATTCCAGAAATCGCAACGCGATTATGTGGAATCCAGAGGCGTTAAAACAAACCACAACAAAGCAAAGCCACTGGATTGCGGGTCAAGCCCGCAATGACGGGTGGGTAAGGACTCGATAAATTAACAGAATATTAAAAAATAAAAGGAAAAATCATGAGTGAAAAAAAGATTAAAAACAAAGAAAAAATGATTTTGTATTTTTCTACTTCGCTTTGTATCTTTGGCTTCTTCTTTACGAATATATCTCCAAATTATGCACAAGGAAATAAGGCTAATATGAATTCTTTACAATTAGAAATTTCTGAGGTTCAACTAAACAAATCCGCAAAGGTTGATATAACACCTCTAGTTAAAAAATATATTCCTGTGGGAATGCCAGAGGCACAAGCACGAGATATTTTAAAAAGTGCAGGTTTTCAGATATATGAGATAAATAATAAATTGAAAAGCCCTTCTTTTTTAGCTATTTGGATATACAAAAAAGAACTTATGTCACAACGCGAGGCTAGGGTAGCATTCAAATCAAGCGAGTCAAAAATAACTAGTATCGCCGGCGATGTAATTTATCAATCAATATAAAGGAGGGATTTATGGAATCAATAGAAGTTAGATACAAACCGATAGGAACCTATCCAACTGATGGAAGTACTTATTATCATAAATACCTTGTTTATACTGATTCTTCTGGTAGAGAGTGGGGAGCAAGGGGCGGTCCCTCACAAGATCCATTTATTGGTGGTAATGTTGTGGGGTTGGTTACTGCTCAAACACCTGGAGTAGGAACTTGGTGGTCACCTTTCGGAACTATTACTACAGATATAGGAGCTTACGAACCAAGGGATCCAGATATTCCAGGTTCTGGATTTCCCGACTACGATCCCACAAACAGCAATCCTAGGGAAATTATAAAAACTGGAGATGATTTGCTTAGTGACTGGTTAAAAGTAACGGATGCTATTGGAAAGATTGGTTCTGAAGATTTCCCATATCGTCCCGTGACCCAGAACTCTAATACAACTGTAGATGAAGCGCTTAGGCGCGCAGAATTGCCTTTGCCTACCAGTGATGATCCTGGAGAGAATCATGCCCCGGGGTCAGAAAATGAAGGCGATATTCTTGATCCTAGAAATATATATGAAAAAATTCGAGACAACGTTAAAACCTACTTCGACCGCGCCAAATCCTGGCAGCCCCGCCCCTTAGACCCCCTTAGCTTTGACCTCGACGGAGACGGCCTGGAAACCATCGGCATTGCCACCAGCAACGCCATCCAGTTTGACCACACCGGCGACGGCACCAAGAACGGCACCGGCTGGGTGGCTTCCGATGACGGCATGCTCGTCCTAGACCGCAATAGCAATGGCACCATCGACAACGGTCGCGAACTGTTTGGTGACAACACCATCCTCACCACAGGTACACGCGCAGGCCAAAAGGCACGCGACGGCTTTGACGCCCTAGCTGATATAGACAGCAACGCCGACGGCGTTGTGAACAATCAAGATACGCAGTTTACCAACCTACGCATCTGGCGCGACCTCAACCAAGACGGCACCAGCCAAACAGACGAACTCTACACCCTAGCATCACTCAACATCACCAGCCTCAACACCACTAAAACCAGCAACCTGCAAATGCTTAGCAACGGCAACCAACTCGCCGACACCGGCAGCTACACTATTACCGATAGCAACACCGGCACTGAAACCACCGGCCACATGGGCGATGTGAACCTAGCCGCCGACACCTTTAACCGCACCTATTTAAATGCACTAGACACCAGCACCGTACAACACCTCCCCGACATGGGCGGCAGTGGCGTGGTACGCGACCTCAGAGAAGCCGCCACCCAATCAGTCACCTTACAAAACCTGCTCACGCAATACAGCGCCACCACCACGCGTGATGCGCAACTTGCCCAACTAGACCAACTGTTAGATGCCTGGGCAGACACCAGTGGCATGGCAGAAAGCTATGATGTGCGCGTGGCAGGACTAATGTTGCAGACAGAACTAGGCATCGAGCTTCCCTATGTGGTCAGCTATAAATCCTTTGGCAGCATTACCAACGCCACCTATTTAACGGAGGTGTTCAGCACCACCAGCAGTGGTGGCTCTGGCGGCGGTGGCACCATTGGCACAACAGAACTCACCCCGCAATACCAGGCCCTTATCAATAGCTGGAACCAAAAGATCCACATCCTCGAAGCCTTTAACGGAGACTACTTCTTTGGCCTGCCCACCCAACCCAATGAAGGCGCTAGAAGCGGCATATCCACCGTGGCTGCCGATCCCTACAGTAATACCATTCAAACAGCCATGCCCATAGAGATACACTACGAACAAGGCAAACTGGATTTACTGCAACACAGCTATGATGAACTCAAAGCCTCGGTATACGAAAGCCTGCTATTACAAACCCGCTTCAAACCCTTGCTAGACCAAATCAACCTGGTGATAGACAACACCGGTATCCGCCTGGACTTTACGCAACTCACCACAACCTTCAACCAACAAATAAGCACCGATGCAGAAGCAGGTTTGTTAGAACTCATCGACTTTAACTTTGCCACCCAACAACTGCTTAAAGGCACTGGCTGGACGGGGTGGCAAGACATGGCAGGATTATTGGAGATCACACAAACGCCAGCGATTACCGAAGCGCTTAAGTTACATGCGGCCATGACAAAAGAAGTGTTATGGTCGAGTGGCATAGGCATGGGTACAGATGATGTGCTCTATGGGGATGAGGCTGATGACTGGTTATATGGTGGAACAGGCGACAGGATTTTATTAGGGCTTGCTGGTGATGACTACTTATTCGGTAATAATACTGATGACGACACTACCCTGATAGGGGGCAGTGGGAATGACACTTTATTTGGCGGCGCTGGCGACGACACTTTAATCGGCGGCACTGATAATGACGCCTTGCAAGGAGACGCTGGTAACGATACCTACATCTTTAACAGTGACGATGGCATGGACCTGATAAATGATGGCGATGGCATTGACTTGCTTTATGCTGGCACTGGCGCTGCAGCTACTGACATCTTGCAACTCGGCTTTAAATCCACCGACATTACCGCGCTGTTACGAGTTGGCAATGACCTGGTGATTCAGTCCGGCGTTGGCGACCAACTCACCATTGCCAGTCAAATTGGTTACTATCATGAGCGATACAGCGACGGTGTTGAGCAAATTCAGTTTAGCGATGGTGTCACTTGGACGTATGCGGATATCAAAGCCCGCGTTATCACTAATGGCACCGCTGGCGATGACCAGATCACCGGTTATAACAACGGTACTAATCGCATCAATGGGTTGGATGGTAACGACTATCTCACAGGGGGCGACCAGGCTGATATTATTGATGGGGGCACAGGCAATGACTCTCTGAATGGTAGTGAAGGTAATGACAGTCTGATAGGTGGCAGTGGCAACGACACTTTATTTGGCGGCGCTGGCGCTGATACTTTAATCAGCGGCACTGATAATGACACCTTACATGGAGGCGCTGGTAACGATACCTACATTTTCGTAGGTGGCGATGGCACTGACTTAATTTATGATAGCGATGGCGTCGACTTGATTTATGCTGGCACTGGCACTGGCGCTGCAGCTACTGACATCTTGCAACTCGGCTTTAAATCCACCGACATCACTGCACTGTTACGAGTTGGCAATGACCTGGTGATTCAGTCAGGCGTTGGCGACCAACTCACCATTGCCAGTCAAATTGGTTACTATCATGAGCGATACAGCGACGGTGTTGAGCAAATTCAGTTTAGCGATGGGGTGACTTGGAGCCAAGCCGACATCACTGCACGTGTCATCAGTAACGGCACAACAGGTGACGATTACCTCGCTGGATTAACGAATGCCACCAACCGCATCTACGGATTAGACGGTAATGACAACTTATATGGTGGCAATCAGGATGACATGATTGATGGCGGCGCAGGTAACGACAACATGGACGGTGGTAACGGCAGTGACACCTTTGTCATTGCCAGTGGTGATGGCATAGACACTGTTACTGATACAGGCTATACAGGCGACCCTGCCATAGACACTGCTACAGTTGATGTTGTACAACTGGGCTTTAAATCCACCGACATCACCGCATTGTTACGTAATGGCACTGATTTAGTGATTCAATCGGGCATAGGTGACCAGCTCACCATTACCTACCAACTCAGCACTTACCATGACAACTACGGCTACGGCGTAGAGCAATTCCAATTCAGTGATGGGGTGACCTGGACACAAGCCGACGTGATTGCACGTGTCATCACCAATGGCACGGTAGACGCTGACAATATGACAGGGCTTAGCAACAGCAGCAACCGCATGTTTGGCTTGGATGGCAACGATTACCTAACTGGAGGTAATCAAGACGACCTCATCGATGGCGGCGCTGGTGACGACTCCCTAAGTGGTGGCGAAGGTAATGATGTGTTGCTTGGTAATGCAGGCAACGATACGCTCAATGAGAGCGTTGGCAATAACTTGTACGATAGTGGTGCTGGAGCGGATGTAATCAATGCTGGTGATGGGAACGAGCAATTGATAGGTGGGGAAGGTAATGACACCATCACCACAGGTACCGGTTATGACGTGATTAGTTTCAACAAAGGTGATGGCCTAGACCTCATTGCCGCTTCCACTGGCGCAGATAACATCATCAGCCTAGGTGGCAACTTTGCCTACAGTGATTTAAGTTTAAGTAAATCTGGTAATGACTTAATTCTTAGTATGGACAGTTCAGATCAAATCACCTTAAGCAACTGGTATGCCTCTAGCGCAAATAATAGCATCGTCAATCTACAAGTCATCGCAGAAGCCATGCAAGGCTTTAGTTTAGGATCTACCGACGAGCTACGCAATAACAAGATTGAAAGTTTCAACTTTGCCAGTTTAGTGAGTGAGTTTGATATGGATGTGGTTACAAATGCTGCCAATGCTACTAACTGGCAACTCACCGATGCCAGACTCACGGCTCATTTGCAAGCAGGCAGTGACACAGACGCTATTGGCGGCGATTTGGCCTATCAATACGGTATGAACAGCAACCTCACTGGTATGGGCTTACTCAATGCACAAAGCGTCATTGCGGCAGCCAGCTTTGGTCAAACTGCGCAAACACTGAATAACCCGAGTGTGTGGCAGGCGGAAGTGGTGAAGCTAGGGTGATATTGGTTGATGCTGAGATAGTTGTTAATGTACGGAATCTAAAGTCAATACAGTGAAACGCATATTATTGACTTGGGAGCTAGGTGGCAATTATGGCCACCTAGCTCGCCTAATCCCCATCGCTGATGCCCAGCGTGCATTAGGGCGAGAGATTCTGTTTGCTGTATGCAACATTGAGGCTGCTCAAGCACTGCTCGTACCTAGGGGTTACGCTTATGTAATTGCACCTAAAGTGAGTTTTAAGGGTAGCAATGCGCTTACCTTAAGCTATACCCAGATGCTGCTCGCCATTGGCTATGCTGATCAATTAGCGCTGCAAAAGACGGTAGGTGATTGGCTACATTTGTTCCATGAATACCAACCTGATTTGATTGTTATTGATCATTCACCAACCGCCTTATTAGCCAATCATATCGCTAAAATCCCAGTGATGCAGTTGGGTACTGGTTTTGAAATGCCACCCCAAGAACACTGGATTGAACTATTGCCGCTTAATGATAAGCAACAGGCGGAGTTAAACATTGCTGAACAGCAATTGCTGGTAAATATGAATCATGCCTTAATAGCGTATGGCGGGATTGCCATGCAATCTGTCACACATCTATTTAATGATTGCCAACAGTTACTCGCTACTTTTGCAGAGTTAGACCATTATCCTTCCAGAAAAAATGCCCACTATATCGGCCCTGTTTATTCAATTGAGGATATTAGCGGAAATACAAATCATCAAATAACATGGAAAGAAACTCAGCGTAAAAAAGTATTTGTTTATGTGTGGTCTGGTTTGCCAGGGCTTAATCAATTAATGCAGGCGTTAGCAGCATTGGATATAGAAGTAATCGCGGTTATTCCAGGGTTAACTGATGAAGCGTTATCGTTGTTTAATCAGCCCAATATTCATATTTCTAAAAACACGGTGAGTTTTGCCAGATTGTTTAAGAACACAGATTTATTAATTACCCATTCAGGATTTGGTACAGTCAGTGCATTTTTAAAACACGGTATACCAGTGATGATCGTACCAGACACGTTAGAGCAGGGCTTAATTGGGCAACGTATAGTCAGCTTGGGCGTAGGATTGATAATGAGCCCTAAACGTAATATGCAGAGTTTTATGCAATTAATTTCACATTTACTGGAAACACCTCAATACGCTAAAGCGGCACAAAAATTCTCAGCTCAATATCAATATTGGAATCACTTTGTACCTGTTAATGAAATAACATCTATTATTGAGAACATGTTAAATGAAGAGCAAGCGATAGCTAATTAATGAAACTACAAAACCAAGATACCGTAAAAAGACTTCACTTTGTTACACATCAGTGCAACGAAGTGAAGTATATTCTTAACCCAACTGATCAAGTATTCATTATTTACTCAAGGTTACCTATTTAGCCCCATGCAACTTACACCACTGTCACAACCATCACTTCCAGAAAAAGACCAATTCGATTTCTCTCCCGGCATCCTAGGTGTACAGGAACGTCCACCCTCGCCATTACCCAGGATGGTGTTGCGTGGTGTACTTGTTCTGCTTTTTGTACTGCTGTTATGGGCAATATTTGGTCGTCTAGATATTGTCTCAGTTGCGGAAGGTAAGCTCGTACCTATTAGTTACATTAAAATTGTACAACCTTCTGAAGCAGGGATCGTACGTGAGATTGCCATCAAAGAAGGTCAGCTCGTGAGCAAAGACCAAGTACTCATTCGTATGGATGCCAATCTGTCCGATGTGGACAGCAAATCGGTGCAAGCCGCCTTGCAACATAAGGCATTAGAACTACGCCGTATTGAAGCTGAGTTATCTGGGCAACCATTCACTAATCTATCATTGACTAACCCAGCATTAAAAGGCCAAGCCAATGTCGCTAACGAACTCTACCATCGTATCTATGCCGAGTATCAATCCAATCGTCGTGCTTTAGACGATGATATTGCAGCAGAACAAGCTAGCCTGCAAAAAGCCCACAGCGACTTAGCTGCAACACGAGAAATTCAACATAAGCTAGAACAAACACTCCCTAGCTACCAAGCTCAAGAAGCCGCCTATGACAAACTCGTTAAAGATGGCTTTGCGGGCAAACTCATGGGGCAAGAGAAGCAACGTGATCGTATTACAGCTGAACAAGACTTACGTGCGCAGGAATACAACGCCAAGAGCCTGCAAGCGAGTATCGCCCAATCACAAAAACGCCTCAATCAAATTCAATCAGACTACAGACAGAAACTAGAAGCAGAACGTGTAGCCACTTATGCAGAACACCAAAGACTGGAACAGGAATGGGCCAAGCAATCGCATCGAAACAGCTTACTTGAACTCAAAGCCCCACAAGCCGGTATCGTGAAAGACCTGGCCACTCATACTCCAGGCACAGTGGTATCCCCTGGCACAGTGATTATGACTTTGGTACCGAACAATGAGGCACTGCAAGCCGAAGTATGGCTCAAGAATGAAGATGCTGGCTTTGTGTATGCAGGTCAAGAAGTTAAGGTCAAACTCTCTGCTTACCCATTTCAAAAGTACGGCATGATCGATGCTAAGGTATTGCAGGTAAGTGCTGATGCGACGGAAAAGTCTGCAACAAATAGTAATCAAAACAGTACTGAACAAAATCAATCCGCTTTCAGCGGGCAACTTGCCTATCGCACTATTATCCAACTTAACAACCAAAGCCTTGAAATTGAACAAGATAAACTACATTTAGCCCCTGGTATGCAAGTGGTGGCAGAAATCAAACTGGCTGATCAAACGGTAATGGAATACTTACTCTCACCGGTAAGAAAAGCGTTTCATGAGGCGGGTAGGGAGCGCTAGGCAAGTGATTTACTTATGGGAAGTTGTCTTTACAGTTTGATTAAAATTCAAAATCAGCGGTAAGCATCTGCGCCATGTTAAAATTTGAGCATGATGATTAAATTATTACCAATCTAGCATGGCGCGTTTTCACGTGATAATTCCCGCCGCCGGTGTCGGCAGCCGTATGGGTGCAGGGTCGCCTAAACAATATTTGAATTTAAATGGTAAGCCGCTGATTCAGCATGTCATTAGAGTGTTTGATCAATCCGCTAAAATTGACACGATTAATGTTATTTTAAGTGCTGATGATACACATTGGCAAAACGCCAATATGAGATTGAGCAGCAAATTACAGGTGCATTATTGTGGTGGAAACACTCGAGCAGCTACAGTGCTTAATGGCTTGAATGCAATGCAAACCCAGGTTGCAGCGGATGATTGGGTGCTGGTGCATGATGCCGCTCGACCCGGATTGAGTAATCTGTTGCTCAGTCACTTAATCAAGACGCTTGAAGAAGATAGTGTAGGTGGTTTACTGGCGCTGCCTTTAGCCGATACCTTAAAACGCGCAGATGATGAGCAGCGTGTTTCTGCTACGCTACCACGTAACGATTTATGGCAGGCGCAGACACCACAGATGTTTCGTTATGCTACCCTTAAAGATGCACTCACCAAATTTAACGGCATACCTACTGATGAAGCTGAAGCTATTGAGGCGCTAGGTTTAAAGCCTAAGTTGGTGACAGGTGAACTGCGTAATCTTAAAGTAACGTATCCACAAGATTTAGCAGTGCTTACGGCCTTACTTAACCATCATTAAAGAGCTAAATATGACAATCAGAATCGGCCATGGCTTTGATGTTCACCAATTAGTCGTTGGTCGTAAATGTATTATCGGCGGTGTAGATATCCCTTTTGAAAAAGGCTTGGATGGTCATTCAGATGCGGATGTATTAATACATGCCATTTGCGATGCTTTATTAGGCGCTGCGGCGTTGGGGGATATTGGTAAGCATTTTCCACCGAGTGATACACGTTACCAAGGAGTTGATTCACGCGAGTTATTGCGCCATGTGGCGGCTTTGCTAAGCACACGTGGTTATGCTGTAAGTAACATAGATTGCACGGTAATTTGTGAGTTACCAAAGTTATCCCCACATACCGAGCAAATGCGGGCAAATATCGCCACCGATTGTGATGTGACAATTGATGCCATCAATGTGAAAGCGACTACTACAGAGACGTTAGGATTCACAGGTCGTGGTGAAGGGATTGCTGCTGAAGCCGTTTGCTTGATAGTAAAAATTAAAGCTGAATAGTAAACTTTTAAACATATAAATTGTGTGTAGGTTTGTAAGCTTCAATCTAAGCTTATATTTTTAGTTTGCAACTTGTTTAGATTTGGGTAACTCTATCAACTAGACTAGTCATTTTAATGTCAGATTTTCAATTAATTTTAGCTAAAAATTCTATTTACTAGAATTCTAATTTTTAAAATCATCCATTTGAAAGTATCCAAGTTCCTCTATGTTACGTTGGTTTGAAAAACTCTTAAATCCGTTCCCTATTAATGAAATTGCCGCGCCACCTAAGTCGCTATGGCAGTTTTTATGGGTAAGCTCACAAGGAATGCGCCCGTATTTGCTGGGTATGACCGTATTTACTGGGCTAATAGGTGCATTTGAGGCACTACTGTTCGCGATGATGGGCAAAGTCGTTGACTGGTTAGCACTCATTCCACCTTCAGAGTTATGGGCACGTGAAGGTACTCATTTGATTGCGCTTTCAATAGCATTAGTGGCAAGCGTAATGTTTATTTTGATGCAAACTTTGCTGAAGCACCAAACGCTGGCGGGTAATTTTCCAATGCGTTTGCGATGGAATTTTCATCGATTGATGCTCAATCAGAGCATGAGCTTTTATCAGGATGAGTTTGCTGGCAGAGTTGCAGCAAAAGTGATGCAAACTGCTTTAGCCGTGCGCGATGTATGGTTTATTCTGGCTGATATTATGGTGTATGTGCTGATTTACTTCGGCACGATGGTCACGATAGTTGCTTATTTCAACCCATTGATTGCACTGCCATTTTTAGTATGGTTAGCGGCATATATTACTTCAATGAGTTATTTTGTCCCCAAACTCAGCAGAGTTGCGCAAAATCAAGCCGATGCCCGTTCTATGATGACCGGCCGAATTACGGATGCATATACGAATATCAGCACGGTAAAATTGTTTTCCCACGCAGGGCGAGAAGCTGGCTACGCAAGGTTTGCGATGCATGAATTTTTAGGTGCTGTGAATAGCCAGATGCGCTTGGTCACTCAAGTGGAAGTAGTGAATCATATGCTCAATGTGATATTGATTATTGCGACTGGTTTCACCGCGCTATGGCTCTGGAGTAAAGGCGAAGTGACCGTGGGTGGTGTGGCTGCCGCTACCGCGATGTCATTGCGATTGAACGGTATCTCTCATTGGGTGATGTGGGAAATGACTTCGCTCTATGAGCAAATTGGTACGGTACAAGACGGTATCAATACGTTGACAACGCATAATAAAATCAAAGATGCGATTGAAGCTAAACCTCTAAAAGTCCAGCAAGGTGAAATTAAATTTGATTCGGTTGATTTTAACTACGGTGGTCAAAGGCGAGTATTAAAATCACTTAATCTACATATCAAACCTGGAGAAAAAGTAGGCCTGGTAGGCCGTTCTGGTGCGGGTAAATCTACCATTGTGAATCTGTTGTTACGCTTCTACGAAGTTGAATCTGGTCAGATTCTGATTGATGGTCAAAATGTTAATTCGGTCACACAAAATAGCTTGCGTGAACATATTGGCATGGTCACGCAAGATACCTCGTTATTGCATAGAAGCGTGCGAGATAATATTTTATATGGTCGACCGGGCGCTTCAGATGAAGCCATGATTGCAGCTGCCAAGCGGGCTGAAGCCCATGACTTTATTTTAGGGTTAGCGGATGCAAAAGGTCGCACGGGTTATGACGCACATGTAGGCGAGCGTGGTGTAAAGCTTTCTGGCGGGCAACGTCAACGCATTGCCATTGCTCGCGTGATGCTAAAAGATGCACCAATTTTGCTGCTTGATGAAGCCACCAGTGCTTTGGATTCAGAAGTAGAGCAAGCAATACAGGCAAGTCTATACAATCTAATGCAAGGTAAAACCGTAGTGGCCATTGCACATCGGTTGTCTACCATTGCCGCCATGGATAGGTTAATCGTGTTGGATGAAGG
>JANOHT010000224.1:0-3191 GCA_031406605.1 Methylotenera sp.
TCTGCATTAACCAAATAAGGCGTATAACATTCTTCGTAACCGTGCTGTTCCGTTTGGGTGTCCACCATAAACTGCGCCAAAGCTCTGTGCAGCTTGGCAATCTGCCCACGCATAAAAGTAAATCGTGCGCCTGAAAGCTTAATGCCAGTATCAAAATCCAGCCCTAATGGTGTACCCACGTCTGTGTGGTCTTTGATTTCAAAATCAAAGGTTCTTGGGGTGCCAATTTTGCGCACTTCAACATTATCAGCTTCAGACTTACCTGCAGGCACAGTCTCATGCGGCAAATTAGGCACATTCAATAGAAGGTTTTGTAAATCAGTTTGCAGTTCTGTGAGTCTGACTTCATCCGCTTTTAGTTGGTCACCCAAACCTGCAACCTTAGCCAAAATTGCACTGACATCTTCACCTTTAGATTTAGCAATGCCAATCTGTTTAGACGTATTATTACGTTTGGCTTGCAGTTCTTGCGTACGTGTTTGTACAGTTTTTCGCTCTTGCTCTAAGGCAGAAAATTGAGCTGCATCAAAATCAAAACCACGTTTTTTTAATTGGCGGACAACTCCATCCAAGTCGTTTCTTAAGGCTTGTATATCTAACATCTATTTTCCTAGGGTTTTGTCATTCCGTGCTCTACACGGAATCCAGCGTCTTTAAAGTCACTAGATTCCGACTTTCGTCGGAATGACATATTTATTTTAATAATACTTAACTGCAATATTCTATTTCTTAGATTTTTTATCTAGCTCACGTTTATCTAGCTCACGTTTATCTAGGTCGCGCAAATGCGCTAATTTTTCTGTAATTTTACCTTCTAAGCCACGTGGTGTGGGCATATAAAATTGTGGTGGGGTTAAATCATCGGGAAAATAATCCACACCAGCGGCGTAAGCCTCAGGCTCGTTATGTGCATAACGGTATTCTTTGCCATAATCTAAGGCTTTCATTAGCTTAGTGGGCGCATTTCTTAAATGTAATGGCACTGGACGCGACTTATCCTGCGAGACAAACGCTTTAGCCTGATTATAGGCGGTGTAAGATGCATTGCTTTTAGGCGCAACCGCCAAATAAATCACGGCATTGGAGAGTGCCAGCTCACCTTCTGGCGAACCTAAGCGCTCGTAGATTTGGCAAGCTTCAAGCGCCATGCTTTGCGCACGGGGATCAGCTAAACCTATATCCTCAATTGCCATGCGCATAATGCGTCTACCCAAATATAATGGGTCTGCGCCACCATCTATCATCCTGAGAAACCAGTACAAAGCCGCATCTGGATTAGAGCCTCGCACCGATTTATGTAAGGCAGAAATTTGGTCATAAAACGCTTCGCCGCCTTTATCAAATCGGCGCAACTTACTTGCCATAGTCGTTTGTAAAAAAGCTTCGTCTATCTCAGTAACTTTTTCATCTTCGGCCGCATTAAACAAACTTTCTACAAAGTTAAGTAAGCGTCTTGCATCGCCATCTGCATAAGCCAATATTTGCTCGCGTACATCGCCAGATAAACTAATATTCTCAGCGACCAATTGTTGTGCACGGTCTAGCAACAAGGATAACTCTGGTTCAGAAAGGGCATTCAGTACAAAGACTTGGGCACGGCTTAATAACGCGCTATTCACTTCAAAAGATGGGTTTTCTGTCGTAGCGCCAATAAAGGTGATGAGGCCGCTTTCAACAAACGGTAAAAACGCATCTTGCTGGCCTTTGTTGAATCGATGCACTTCATCGACAAATAAAATGGTTTTACGGCCATGCTGCTGCAAGGTCAATTCTGCGCGCTCTACGGCTTCGCGAATATCCTTAATGCCTGATAACACTGCAGAAATGGGAATGAACTCAGCGTCGGCGGTGTTGGCAATCAGGCGCGCTAATGTGGTTTTTCCTACGCCCGGCGGGCCCCACAATATCATAGAAGGCAACTTACCGGATTGAAAAGCTAACCTTAACGGTTTACTTGGACCTAATAAATGCGACTGCCCCACAACTTCGTCCAAGGTTTTAGGGCGCAATCTTTCAGCGAGTGGTGCTGCTGGGCTGATGGTTTGAAACAAACTATTCAAAATATGCACTATCTCTTCAGGTGACTAATATTCAGCGATGCCATTATTTAGCGATGCCATTTAATTAGGGCTACCTAAATACTTTCAATTAACCTGCATATTAACAGGTGTCAAACCATGGCAATAGCTTTGCCATCTCAATTCGTAATGCGGCTCACTTACTCGCCTACGACATCAACCCCTTTAGGCGGCTTGAATAGAAATGTTTTCGTCTCAATAACTGGGTTTTGTGATTGCTTGCTGAACACTATTTTCGTTTGATGACCAAACGTATCGACCAGATTCATTTCTTGCAATATATCATTTTTAAATCCCAAGGCAATTTTCTCAAAGCCTGAGTCAGCGTCATTAGGGTTTGCGCTCACCCAGTCAAGGTTATCTTTAGCTGGCAAATTTACCAACTTAAAGTTTTTCTCTAGGCTATCTCCACCCGCTAATAATGCAGCAGGGCTAGAACCCAGCGCTTTGCTCAAGGCACGCACCGTAACTTGCGCTAGCTCCGTGTCATACAGCCACACTTGTTTACCATCACTGATGATTTGCTGCTCAAACGGTTTGTTGTAATCCCACCTAAACATATTGGGTCTTTTTAATTGCATCTCACCGTGCACTTCTTGTATTTTTCGGCCTTGTTTATCTGTCACTACTTGATAAAAATCAGCACGCATGGCATTGGTTTTTGCATAGAAGTTTTTAAGGCTGGTAATGCCATCGGCATGCGCTAATGGCGCTGCTATTACCAGCGGTAACACTAAAGCCAATATGGCAGTTTTTATTTTATTCATTCAAACCCTTCAAATTTACTCACATGAAATTTAACTATTAAACTTCATGATGTGGCGCTAATACTTCGCGATTGCCATTACTTTGCATGGCAGATACCAAACCTGCACGCTCCATATCTTCTATCAATCGCGCTGCACGGTTATAGCCTATGCGTAACTGACGCTGTACCGCTGAAATACTCGCACGGCGGGTTTTCAACACGATACCCACCGCCTCATCGTACAACGGATCAACCTCTGCGCCATTAGCGCCAGAACCGCTGCCAGCCATAAAGTCGCCACCACCCTCTTCAGCTTCATTACTTAGTATGCCTTCAATGTAGTTAGGTTCACCTTGTGCTTTAAG
>JANOHT010000230.1:0-21530 GCA_031406605.1 Methylotenera sp.
GCACCGGACGGTCCAACTAGCGCAATCGTTTCACCCGCATCAATCGTGAGTGAAATATTATCCAGCGCTGCGATTTGAGGGCGAGAAGGATAGTGAAATACTACATTTTTGAACTCAATTGTTGCGCGTGTAGGGTGGTTAAGTATTTGCCCGTTAATAGGTTCTTTAATGGCGGCATCAGCATGCAAAAGTTCTAGTAAACGTTCGGTAGCGCCAGCTGCGCGCATCACTTCGCCCCATACTTCGGACATCGTGCCCACAGCGCCAGCCACCATCACGGCGTACAAGACAAATGAAGCAAGCTCGCCACCTGTCATGGTGCCCGCACTCACTTGGCGCGCGCCTATCCAGAGTACAAAAATAATCGTACCTAATACTGCCGTTACCATTAGCACCGTCAGCATGGCGCGTACCTTCACGCGTTTAAGTGCAGTGCTAAAGCTAATGTCTGCACTCTTGCTGAAGCGCGCAATCTCGCGATGTTCTTGCGTATAAGATTGCACCGTAGGCATGGCGTTCAATATTTCGCCTGCCATGGCAGAACTGTCAGCAATGCGGTCTTGCGATTCGCGCGAGAGCTTTTTCACGGAGCGGCCAATCAGGATGATTGGCAATATCAGCAACAGCATCAGCCCAAGGTTAAGTGAAAATAAGTAAAAGCTGGTCACTGCCAGCATGACCATACCGCCAATAAATTGAAACAAACTACGCAAGCCCATCGAAATAGAGCTTCCTACCACGGTTTGAATCAGCGTGGTGTCACCTGTCAGACGAGAGAGTACTTCACCAGTTTGTGTAGTTTCAAAAAACTGTGGCGATTGTGTCATGACTCTTGCATATACGGCGCTACGTAAATCTGCGGTAGTGCGCTCGCCCACCCAAGATATTGTGTAGTAGCGACTTGCAATCATCAGCGCCCAAAATGCCGCGAGTGCGAACATCACTAAAAAGTGCCCATTCAAACTTAATTCGCCAATCAGGCCATTATGCGGCTTGGTAGAGGCGGCCTTGCCGATAAAGCCGAAGTCGATTAGATCGCGAAATGCCAGCGGTACGAGTAATAACGTGGCAGAGCCTAGGCATAACAATATAAAGGCGAGCAATACGCGCGCGCGATAAGGGCGTAAAAATGGCCACAGACTTGCTAGTGAATATAGTTTTTTAGTCGGCGTTTTGATTGGTTCTTTATTCGGAGTTTGGGCAATAGACTGCATATTAAGCGACTGATTGAATAGAATAAGGATAATAGCATTGCCAATTACGAATAGGTTAGGTTCATTACGTCTGTGTTTGCTCTATGTGAAATCAATATACAGAAAATCAATGACTTAAATTGACTAAGCAATGCAGCCAGCATGGCATGTCTGATTTATACTTACAGTCTGTTTACATTTCGTCATTGACATATCACTCATCAAAATTTATAAATAATTATGCATAAACATATTAAAACAATTATCTGGGCAGCTGTCGTGGCGCTTGGCGTTTCTGCGGTGTGCGCCATTGCACTTAATCGCGGAGAGAGCATTAGCGCCATGTGGTTTATAACTGCTGCTGCTTGTATTTATGCCATTGCCTACCGTTTTTATGCGGCTTGGATTGCAGCCACAGTATTAGTGGTTGATGAAACCCGGGCGACTCCGGCAGAAAGATTAGATAACGGTCGTGATTTTGTACCTACCAATAAGTGGGTGGTGTTCGGCCATCATTTTGCCGCCATCGCAGGACCTGGCCCTTTAATTGGACCAACTTTAGCAGCGCAATTTGGCTATTTGCCTGGCACGTTATGGATTTTAATCGGCGCAGTATTAGGCGGTGCCGTGCAAGATATGGTGACACTGTTCTTCTCGACGCGACGTAATGCCCGTAGTTTAGGGCAGATGGCGCGGGATGAAATTGGTCCGATAGGAGGAGTGGCAGCGCTCATCGGTACGTTTTTAATCATGATTATTCTGATTGCTGTGTTGGGTTTAGTGGTGGTAAACGCCATGAAGCACAGCCCATGGGCAACATCCACTGTAGCGGCGACCATTCCAATCGCCATGATTGTTGGATTTTATATGCGGAGTTTTAGGCCTGGTCGCGTATTAGAGGCTTCAGCGCTTGGTGTGGTATTGCTTTTGTTAGCCGTAGTTGGTGGTGGCTGGATAGACCATCATCCAACGTTACGCGTGTTGTTTGACCATGATGGTCTGGTGTTAGCTTGGAGCGTCATTGCTTATGGTTTTGCCGCTGCAGTAGTGCCAGTTTGGCTGCTGCTTGCGCCGCGCGATTATTTATCTACCTATATGAAGATAGGAACGATTACATTACTTGCAGTTGCCATTATCATGCTGCAGCCGCATGTACACATGCCTGCACTCACACAATTCACTGATGGCACAGGGCCAATTTTTGGTGGAAAGTTATTTCCTTTTGTATTTATCACCATTGCTTGCGGTGCAATTTCAGGCTTCCATGCACTCATTGCTTCAGGGACTACCCCTAAATTGTTAGGTAATGAACGTGATATTCGTATGATAGGTTACGGTGCGATGTTGCTGGAGAGTTTTGTTGCGATTATGGCGATGATAGCCGCCACAGTGTTAGAGCCCGGCATATTTTTTGCCATTAACAGCCCAGCAGGAGTGGTGGGTAAAGATGCCGTTGACGCCATTGCTAAAATCAACAGTTGGGGCTTTGCCGTCACGGTTGAGCAAATGAATCAATTGGCAAAAGATATGGGTGAAAGCACCTTGTTTGCACGCACTGGTGGTGCGCCTAGCTTAGCTGTGGGTATGGCGAGCATATTTGGTAATGCGTTTGGTAAGAGCATGTTAGCGTTGTGGTATCACTTTGCCATTATGTTTGAAGCGATATTTATACTGACCACATTAGATGCCGGTACGCGTGTTGGCCGGTTTATGCTGCAAGATATGTTAGGTAATATTTGGCCAAAAATGGGCCAAACTTCGTGGTGGCCTTCAGTATTGTTCACCAGTGCGATAGTGGTCGCAGGTTGGGGCTACTTTTTATATATAGGGGTGATAGATCCTAATGGTGGCGTGAATCTTTTATGGCCGTTGTTTGGTATTGCGAACCAAATGCTCGCTGCGATTGCCTTATGTGTAGGCACTGGAATTTTAGTGAAGTCTGGTAAATTAAAATATGCTTGGGTTACTGGTTTGCCATTAGTTTGGTTAGTCGTTGTGACGACAACTGCAGCATGGCAAAAGATTTTTAGTGACGATATCCGCGTAGGTTTTTTTGCAGCCGCTAATGATATGGCAATGAAGCTAGCTGCAGGAGTATTACCACCAGAAAAAGCTGCTGTAGCGCCGCAGCTCATTTTTAATCAAAACTTAGATGCGTATCTAACAATATTTTTTGTAGCAGTATTATGGATAGTGATTATTGATATGTTTCGTGTGATGTCGCGCTGCCTAGCCGGTAAGCAATTGTTACCACTTACAGAGAGTGCGCACGAACCAAGCAGGCTAGTGGAAAACTGGGTTAGAGATTAATTAGGTGACAGATTATGTTTAATAGCGTTAAAACAAATATTAAGGTAGTTTGGAATAACATCCGCCGTTTATCAGGCGATGATGCCTATGAGCAGTATTTGAAACATTACGCTGGAGCGCATGCAGGTAATGCAGATGCACCTGAGCCATTAAGCCGTGAAGCATTTTTTAAAGAGTGGCAAGATAAAAAATGGAAGGGTGTTAAACGTTGTTGTTAGCAGACCAAGCGTCGGTTGAAATTCAACAGTCAGTAAAAGACAAGGCGCCAGCTACATTGACCGAAGCCGAAATTTCACGCGTGATTGAAATGGCTTGGGAGGATAGAACGCCATTTGAAGCGATCCAGTTTCAGTTCGGTTTAAATCAAGATGGCGTAATCAAGCTCATGCGCGCCAATTTAAAACTTACCTCGTTCAAGCTATGGCGCGAGCGTACCCACGGACAAATCACTAAACATTTAAAGTTAAGAAGCTCTGGGGTCACTCGGCATAAGGCGAATCACCGAGTGAAGCAGTTTTAACTGCTATTGTATGTACAGGTGCCCAAATTTGTTTTTTGAGCTTGCCCAAAACATCCAAATGCCGAATAAAATCATGGGTAAACTCAACCACTGGCCCATACTTAAGCCTGCAGATAGTAGACCTAAGTAATCATCAGGCTCACGTGTAAATTCAACCAGAAATCTAAAGCTACCGTAGCCGATTAGAAATAAAGCTGAAATCGCGCCAGTGGCACGTGGCTTAGCTGAGTAAATCCATAGCATTAGAAATAGCACTACACCCTCAAGTGCAAATTCGTAAAGTTGTGAGGGGTGACGAAGTAACATATCAACTTTAGGAAATACCATACCAAATTGTGAATTGGTGACTCGACCCCACAACTCCGCATTAATAAAGTTACCCATACGTCCAGCACCCAAACCAATGGGGACTAAAGGCGCAACAAAATCCATAATGCTTAGCCAATTAAGGTGATACTTGCGTGCAAAGATCCACATCGCGATTAATACACCCAAAAATCCACCATGAAAACTCATGCCACCCTGCCATACGGCTAAGATATCAAGAGGGTTTTGCATAAAATAGTTAAATTGGTAAAAGAATACGTAACCTAAACGACCACCTAAAATAACACCTAGTGCACCAAAAAAGAGGGCGTCATCTAACATCTGGTTAGTCCAGCCATGCCAAGTGCGGTATTTAATCTGCCATTTTCCTAAACCTAAAAATGCCAAAAAGCCAGTTAGATACATTAAGCCGTACCAATGAATACCGAACTTGCCGAGATGAATTGCAATGGGGTCAAAAGAAGGGTGGATAAACATAGGGAGTAATGATCAATGTGACAAAGCAAACATTTTACCCTTATATAAATTTGCAAGCATGATATTTTGTTTAGACATTTATGGTATCTTTGCTGGAAGCTGCTAAATAAAAATCAAGCGGACAGCATATCCAGCATATGTGGGGGAGATTGAATTGATCGACGTTAATTTGAATCTGATGTCTATGCCTATTGACCTGAAGGATAAGACACTCACTGATTTATTGCCGTTATTCCATGTACTTTTTGATGGGTCATTAGATTATGTAGGTATTCATTCCGTATCTGGTGGTACTGTTTACATCAATCCTACATTATGTAAAACGTTGAATATCCCCAATTCAATAGAGATTTATGAAAATCAATCGGTTGATGAACGCTTTGCTCCATACCAAGAGGCATGGCATACAGTGTTGCAAACTGGCGAACCTCAAGAGCTCCTGTTAAATGTTCCAGATCCTAAATCTGGTCGGGTTATTTATGATTTGATTTATATGTCAGTCATCAAAGATTACGAAAATAAAATCATAGGTGTATTAGCTACTGGACGCGACTTGGATTTTTATGAGCAACAGAAAAACCAAGAAATCAAAAAAAGGGAGCATTACTTAAGAGCCTTGCTAGATACATTCCCATTTATCGTATGGATGAAAGATAAAGATAGTCGTTTTCTTGCATGCAATAGTGCCTTTGCAAATGTGGCTGGTGCGGACTCGGCACATGCTTTGGAAGGAAAGACAGATTACGATTTTTTTCCAGAGCATGCACTAGGGTATATTGAAGATGATCGTGAGGTACTCACTACTGGCATTCCTAAGACCTTGGTAGAGCCTATTAAACGTAGTAATGGTGAAGTGCATTGGGCCGAAACCTACAAATCGCCGGTGACAATAAATGGTGAAATCATTGGTACGGTTGGTTATGCGCGTGACATTGGTGAGCATATTCGCTTACATAAAGAAGTAGCAAAAAAAGAGCTGGAATATGCTGAATTGGTGCAGAGTCTTCCACTATCAATTGTGCGTTACGACGTGCAGTGTAGAAGAGTTTTCATCAATGCACACGGTGCTAATCTTAATAAATCCTCAATTGACCTAGCATTAGGTAAAACACCTGCAGAATTTTGGTATTCAAATTTGATAGGTATCACAGGTCTTGAGTTTCAAGATATTTTGCAAAATGTGATGAATACGGATCAAGCAAAAACATTTGAAATACAATGTCAAAGTGACGGTATGTCAGTTGTTTACCTTTTTAATATTTTGCCGGAAAAAAATCATCAGGGTGAGGTGGTCGGTGCGCTTACTTTGGCTAGTGATATTACCGAAAATAGCCAGAACCGGCAGCGTATTGAGCATTTGGCCTATCATGACTCATTGACGGACTTGCCAAACAGAACCTTATTTAACGACCGAGTAGCCCATGCGATTCGCCATGCTAAGCGTTTTGAGGAACAGTTGGGCGTTTTATTTTTAGATTTAGATAATTTTAAATCTATTAATGATGCACTAGGACATTCAGTTGGTGATCAGATATTGATAGAAATTGCTCAGCGATTATCTGCTTGTATTCGCGATTACGACACCGTTGCCCGTATGGGAGGAGATGAGTTTGCACTACTCGTGACCAATATCAAACATGTGGAAGATTTGGCCAGTTTAGCCACCCACATTATCAAAAAATTCGAGTTGCCAATTAAAGTGGCGGAAATTGATTTTTTTATCACGGCGAGTGTAGGAGTTGCAAGTTATCCACAAGATAGCGATAACGTGATTGATTTACTTAAATATGCAGATTCTGCAATGTATGTGGCTAAAAATAATGGGGGTAATAGCTATCAGTTTTATGCGAATGAGCTCACCGTTATCGCGTCTAGGCGCTTGAGAATAGAAACTTTGCTCAGGTATGCACTGAATGAAAGTGAGTTTGAGCTATATTATCAACCGATTATTTCATTAACAGATAATGCCGTGATCGGAGCGGAAGCGCTGATTCGTTGGCACAGCCCTGAGTTAGGATTCGTTACTTCGGATCAGTTCATTTCAATTGCCGAAGAACGAGGACTCATCATTGAGATTGGACGGTGGGTCATTGAGTCCGCATTTAGAGCCGCAGTAAAGTGGAATAAGCCGTTAAATAAAGCAATTGTTATCTCTATTAATATTTCTTCAAAACAACTCATGCAATATGACTTTACGACAATCGTACGTAATTTATTGCATGTAACAGGCTGTGATGCTAGCTGGATTAAATTTGAGATTACAGAAAGCTTATTGTTGCAAGAGAGTACGACAGTCAAGGACACGCTTTATTTCTTAAATGCGTTAGGTATTAAGATTTCAATTGATGATTTCGGAACAGGATATTCTGCCTTGGGTTATTTGAACAAATTTTCAGTCAGCGAAATAAAAATTGACCGTTCCTTTATCAAAAATATTACGACTGATGACAACAGTGCATTATTGGTTAAATCTATTATTGCCATGGCGACCAGCCTAAATAAGACGTTAATTGCAGAAGGTATTGAGACAGAGGCGCAGGCTAAGCTTATCTATGACTTGGGTTGTACTGTTGTGCAAGGATTTTTATTTAGTAAGCCTATTACAGCGGCTGATTTTGAAAAATTAATCAGCTAGCGTTAATCAAATTGCTTGTAAATATGGTCATAAACAGTAACTTATCAAGATTTCTTTAGCTAGTTGCGGCTAGCTAGTCTAAAATTACACCTTTAGCTTTGCAACATTAATTAATACGGATCTTACCCATGCCAGTTTATCGTTCACGAACCACTACCCACGGTCGCAATATGGCGGGCGCACGCGCGTTGTGGCGCGCTACAGGTATGAAAGATGGCGACTTTGATAAGCCTATCATCGCTATTTCTAACTCTTTTACCCAGTTTGTACCAGGTCACGTGCATTTAAAAGACTTAGGTCAATTGGTCGCGCGTGAAATTGAGCGTGCTGGCGGGGTAGCTAAAGAGTTTAATACGATTGCCGTGGATGACGGTATCGCAATGGGTCATGGCGGTATGTTGTACAGTCTGCCTTCACGCGACTTAATTGCTGATAGCGTTGAATACATGGTAAATGCCCACTGTGCAGATGCCTTAGTCTGTATTTCAAATTGCGACAAAATCACCCCAGGTATGCTGATGGCAGCGCTACGTTTGAACATTCCAGTTGTATTTGTATCTGGTGGGCCGATGGAAGCAGGCAAAGTAAATTGGGGTGGCATTACGCACAAGCTAGATTTGGTCGATGCAATGGTGGCGGCGGCTGATAGCAAAGTGTCTGATGCTGAATCCGATGCGATTGAACGTTCAGCTTGCCCAACCTGTGGCTCCTGTTCTGGCATGTTTACGGCAAACTCAATGAACTGTTTAACCGAGGCACTAGGTTTAAGTTTGCCAGGTAATGGATCTACTTTGGCCACGCATGGTGCGCGTAAAGAATTATTCTTAAAAGCGGGTCGTTTGATTGTGGAGCTGGCAAAGCGTCATTACGAGCAAGATGACTACAGTGTATTGCCACGTAGTATCGCCAACATGAAAGCATTCGAAAATGCGATGAGCCTAGATGTATCGATGGGAGGCTCAACCAATACAGTGCTTCATTTGCTTGCCGCTGCGCATGAGGCCGAGCTTGATTTCACCATGAGCGACATTGATCGTATTTCTCGCAAAGTGCCATGCTTGAGCAAAGTAGCACCTGCTACTGCTAAATACCATATGGAGGATGTACACCGAGCAGGCGGTGTAATGGGTATATTGGGTGAATTAGATCGTGCCGGTGTCATCCATAGAGATACACCAACCGTTCATAGTCCAACGATGGGCGATGCTTTGGATAAATGGGATATTAAAGTGACGCAGGATGAGGACGTTAAGAAATTCTTCCGTGCTGCACCCGGCGGTATTTCTACGACTATTGCTTTTAGTCAAAGCATGCTTTATCCAACCTTAGATGATGACCGTGCAGAAGGTTGTATTCGTGATAAAGCGCATGCTTACTCGCAAGATGGAGGTTTGGCAGTGTTATATGGCAACATTGCATTAGATGGTTGCATCGTTAAAACTGCTGGTGTGGATGACAGTATCTTGAAGTTCACAGGCCGTGCAAGGATTTTTGAATCGCAAGATGCTACAGTTGAGGCGATTCTTGCGGATCAAATAGTCGCAGGTGATGTTGTGGTCATTCGTTACGAAGGTCCCCGCGGTGGGCCAGGCATGCAAGAAATGTTGTATCCAACGTCTTATTTAAAATCTAAAGATTTAGGTAAGGCCTGTGCCTTACTGACAGATGGTAGATTCTCTGGTGGTACGTCTGGCTTGAGTATTGGTCACGCCTCACCAGAAGCGGCTGAAGGTGGCGCAATTGGTCTGGTTGAAGAAGGCGATACGATTGAAATCGATATTCCAAACCGTACGATTCATTTGGCGATTAGCGATGAAGAAATGGCGCATCGCCGTGCAAAAATGGATGCTAAAGGTAAAGATGCCTGGAAGCCGGTAAATCGTGTACGTGCAGTTTCACCTGCTTTGCGCGCTTATGCAGCAATGAGCACCAGTGCGGCGCGGGGCGCTGTTCGTGATGTCTCTCAAATCGAAAAGTAGTGAATACAAAAGTAAAAATTACAAATAATCTGCCTAGTATCAAATAATCAATTTAATACTAGGCTGACATCTAGAAGCTGATGTCTAGAATTTAAGCAAAGTAAACTAAATGACACTAACTAATGTAGTAATAAAATCCGACCTAACTGAATTACCAGCTAAAGAACCTGAGGTAAAAGAAACTCAGTCAATAGAAGCTGACTTGAGTGATGACGTACGATTCATTAAAGATGAAAATGGTCTGGATTACATTGAAATAGAAAACCGTTTTGCGACCGCCAAGCTGGCACTGCAAGGTGGACACATTATGCATTGGCAGCCAAAACATACTGCCGAGCCAGTATTGTGGATGTCCGACCATTCGCGAAATGAAGTGGGCCGTTCGATACGTGGCGGTATTCCGCTTTGCTGGCCGTGGTTTGGTGCACATCCTACTGACAGCAGCTTATGTATGCATGGTTTTGCCCGTGTGACGCCATTTACGTTAATTGATGTCGGGCAAATGAATAACGGCTATACGCGCGTGATTTTGCAGATGAAGCATACTGAAAACGCAGCGCGTCAGCTTTCTTACCCATATACGTTGGTGCTGACTATTGAAATCGGTGAAACCTTGTCTATTAAGCTCGCGACCACTAATCGTGGTAGACAACCCTTTTTCATGGGAGAAGCATTTCATACTTATTTTAATATTGGTGATATCGAGAAAATATCGCTTACAGGTCTTGAAGATACTGAGTATGCCGATAAGCTATTAGACTACTGGCGTGATACTCAAGATGGTACTGTGCGATTTGATCAAGAATTTGACCGTGTTTACGTGGGTACACGTAACGCGGTGACCATTCATGATGAGTTGCTAGGTCGTAACATCATCATCAACAAAAAAGGTAGTAGCTCGACTGTAGTGTGGACGCCTTGGGAGAAGAAAGCGCATCAAATTGTTGATATGCCCAGAGATGATGGCTGGCGCAAGATGATTTGTGTAGAAACCGCCAATGCGATGGAGAACATCGTCATGATTAATCCTGGTTATACTCATGAGCTGGCAGTGGAATATGTGGTGACTGATATTTAATCTGACATTTATATATGTCTAATAAACTTGCCAGCGAAACCAGTCCATATCTGCTGCAACATGCAGAGAACCCTGTGGAGTGGTATCCTTGGGGTGAGCAAGCACTTACTTTAGCCAAGGAGCAGAATAAGCCGATATTACTTTCTATTGGCTATTCAGCATGTCATTGGTGCCATGTGATGGCGCATGAATCGTTCGAAGATGCAGAGATTGCAGCCATCATGAATGCACATTTCATCAATATCAAAGTAGATCGTGAAGAACGTCCTGATATTGACCAAATCTACCAAACAGCGCACAGCATGTTATCTAATAAAAGTGGTGGCTGGCCACTCACGGTTTTTTTAACACCAAATCAAGAGCCTTATTTCACGGGTACCTATTTTCCTAAAAGTGCACGTTACCAACTTCCAGGATTTGCTGATCTAATTCCAAGGGTTGCTGCTTATTATCATGAGCGCAAAGAAGATGTTGCAACCCAAACGCAGCAGCTAGCAGATGCCTTAGCAAGAACCATCCCGATTGCCAATACGGTAGTTACTGCCGATGAAAGTACAATCCAGTTAGGGTTTGAGCAGTTACGCGATAGCTTCGATTTTGAGCATGGCGGTTTTGGCACTGCGCCGAAATTCCCAAATCCGGCAGACATTACTTTGCTACTACATCAGGCAAAAGCAGGCAATAAACAAGCCGAAGTGATGGCATTGCAAATGCTGTCCGCCATGGCAGACGGCGGTATTTACGATCAAATTGGCGGTGGATTTTGTCGTTATTCCGTAGACGAGCGCTGGAATATTCCGCACTTTGAGAAAATGCTGTACGACAATGGACAATTACTTTTTTTATACGCTGATGGCTGGCAAATAAGTAAAAATAGCAAAGATAAAGAAAAGTTTGAAAAAGTAATTTCAGAAACGATTACTTGGTTAAAACGCGAAATGATTTCGCAACAGGGTGTAACCAAAGGCGCGATTTACTCTTCGCTAGATGCGGATTCCTTAGATTCACATGGCCACAGTGCAGAAGGTGCATTTTATGTATGGCAAACCGCAGAGGTAAAAGCCTTGCTAACGGCAGAAGAATTTGTGGTGGCATCACGATGTTTCGGGTTTGACCGTGCAGCTAATTTCGAAGACCCTCATCACGGAACCCAAGCGTGGCATGCTTATATGGCTGTGTTACCTGATGAGCAGGATAAAGCTTTATTGAATAGTGCAAAAGTTAAATTATTTACAGCGCGTGAGCGACGCACAAGACCGGGTTTAGACGACAAAATATTGACCTCATGGAATGCGCTTGTGATTAAGGGTTTAGCTCGTGCTGGTGCGGTGTTGAATCGGAAAGATTGGATATTACTTGCACAAAATGCAGTAGATTTTATACGCAGTCATTTGTGGGTAAAGAATTCAGCAGGCGCGTTTCAACTGCTTGCAACGGCTAAGGATGACAAAGTGCATCTTAATGCCTATTTAGATGACTATGCATTTTTATTGGATGCACTATTAGCGTTGATGCAAGCTGATTATAGAAATATTGATATGCAGTTTGCAGAGGAAGTTGCCGAAGCGCTGTTAGAGAATTTTGAAGCAGAAGAGGGTGGTTTTTACTTTACTGCCCATCACCATGAGCAATTAATACACCGCCCCAAGCAAGGGTTTGACAATGCGACCCCTAATGGCAACGGTATTGCAGCTGTCTCATTACAACGTTTTGGGTATGTGTTAGGTGAGCCACGCTATTTGCAATGTGCCGAACGTAGTTTGCAAGCATTTGATGCAGTGATTAAACGTAACCCGGCAGGCTGTGCAAGTTTGAGTCATGCATTACAAGAGTATTTAACACCGCCAACTTTGGTGATTCTGCGTGGCGAAACAGCAAAATTGCAAACTTGGCATAATGAAATAAGACTACACTATTACCCACACCATTTATTTTTCTATCTAGATGAAACGGCACAGACTTTACCGAAAACACTACAAAGAAATATGTCGGCTGATGTCAACGCGTGGGTGTGTCAAGGCGTTGTTTGTACTCAAAGTATTGATGATTTAGTGAGCTTATTAAGTCAAATTTAACATGACTATATTTTTCTAGTTATTTATTCAGTGATTTGTATTAACTTACTTGATAAAATCGTGATTGTGGGTATCATACCTCGTTGCAAAAATGTACAAAATATAATTATTAAGCGTAAATTCAAGGAGATAGCATGAAAGCATTATTGTTAGCAATCGCTGCTGCTGGTTCTATGTTAGTTGCAGCCCAGGCCAATGCAGTAGACGCGAAAGCGGCAGAAGCATTAGCACAAAAAAGTGGCTGTTTAGCTTGCCATAGTATTGAGAAAAAAGTGTTAGGTCCATCTTATAAAGATGTAGCAGCTAAATACAAAGGTGATAAAACTGCAGAGGCTAAGTTAATTGCTAAAGTTAAAGCCGGTGGCAGTGGTGTTTGGGGTCCGATTCCAATGCCTGCTATGGGTGCGCAGATTAAAGAAGCTGACATTAAGACAGTGATTCAGTGGATTTTAAGCTTGTAATTAAGGATTTAAGTAAATAAAAAGGCCAGTCAAATGACTGGCCTTTTTATTTACTAGTGTGGATCTGCTGATGTAGCTTTTGGGGCTAAATTATTGGCGATTTAATTTGCTATGATGCATAGAGTAAACAAAGTAAACCACAATTCCAATTAATATCCACATCGCAAATCTAAACCAAGTTGTTGACGGTAAAAAAGCCATTAATGCGCCACAAGATAAAATTCCCAGCACTGGAATAAGTGGATTCCATGGATTTTTGAACGGCCTTATTAGGTTAGGCTGTCGGATACGTAAGACAATCACACCTACACACACCATTACAAAGCTGGCTAATGTACCAATGTTGACAGTTTCAGCTAATTCACCTAAAGGAATGAAGCCTGCAACAATCGAAACGATTAAACCGCACATTAAGATAATTTTTGTCGGTGTTTGACGGTCTGGATTGACCTCTGAAAAAATAGGTGGAATCAAACCATCACGGCTCATCGCGAAAAGTATGCGCGTTAAGCCATAAAGCAATACCAATAATACGGTAATTAACCCTGCCAATACACCGGTTGCTACTAATGTTGAGGCCCAAGTATAACCAATTTTGGTCAATGCGAAAGCGACAGGAGATGATACGTTAAGATCGGTATAAGGCACGATACCAGTGAGTAAGGCTGAAACAATAATGTAAATGATGGTGCAAAATATGAGCGAAGCTAATAAACCAATAGGCAAATCGCGTTGCGGGTTTTTAGCTTCCTCTGCAGCGGTAGAGACCGCATCAAAGCCAAAATAAGCGAAAAATACCAATGAAGCGCCCGCTAATACGCCGATGTTCTTACCATTCTCTAACGTGCTGAACCAGCCAAAAGGCATGAATGGCTGCCAGTTATCAGTGTTAAGGTGCAATGAAGCGAGCACTATAAAGATAGCGATAGTAGAAAGTTTAATAAGGACAATAATGTTATTAAAACGCGCACTTTCTTTAACACCGATGATTAACAAAATAGTCAGTAGCCAAATAATACCAAAAGCGGGGAGGTTGATAAGGCCGCCCACCATGGGTGCTTTAGTCAGTGCTTCTGGTAAATGCAGATTGAAGTTAGCGAGTGTATTCACGAAATACCCACCCCAGCCATTCGCCACGGCTGCAGCACCTACGCCATATTCAAGTAGTAAAATCCAGCCCATGACCCAAGCGAAAAATTCCCCAAACGCAACATAGCTGTAGCCATAAGCACTGCCTGATCCGCCAATGGACGCTGCTAACTCTGCGTAAGCCAGCGCTGCAAAACCAGAGGCAACCCCCGCAATGATGAAGGATAATACAACGGCAGGTCCCGACTGAGTCGCAGCGGCAATACCTGTAAGTACAAAAATACCGGTACCGATTGCACAACCTATCCCCAATAGCGCTAAGTCAAAAGCTGTCAGGCATTTTTTCAAGCCTGTGGAATGTTCTACAATGGGTTTAGTTCGAAGAAGCTGCTTGAGCATGCGAAACGTCCTTTATAAAGGCTACTTATTAGAATAAAAAACTTTGAATCGTCAGTAATCCTAAACATATAACGAATTATGGTCAATTGAAAGTTTTGCTGAGCTGATTTTTTTAAATCAGCTTAATTTATATCTTAGATGTTAATTAACTATTAAACATAGCCTTCAACACAGCAACCATGTAGCTGTGATCTAACACCCCAGCACTTTCACGAATGCTGTGCATTGCCCACATTGGTGAGCCAACGTCAACGCTAGGCACACCTAAATTCGAAGCAATAATCGGGCCTATGGTGCTGCCACAGCCTAAGTCTGTACGATGTGCGTATTGCTGGTAGGGCACTTCAGCTTTTTCACAGAGTGTAATAAAGCGTGCGGCTGTATCAGCGCTAGTGCTATAGCGTTGGTTCGCATTGGTTTTAATGACAGGACCTTTGTTTACCAGTGCATGGTGGCATGGCTCATAAGCGTTTGGGTGATTGGGATGGTAGGCATGCGCCATATCTGCGCTGATGAAAAAGCTTTGCGCTAGTGTGCATAATTTTTCTTCTTCATTTAACGTTAACTTGCTGGTAATGCGGTTAATTACATCTGATAAAAAGCTGCCGCTTGCGCCTGTCGCACTTTCACTGCCCACTTCTTCATGGTCAAATAAAGCGCATACAACAGTTGAGTTTGGGTTTTTAGTTGCAAGTAGCGCTGTGAGCGCAGCATGGCAAGAGGCTAAGTTATCTAGCTGGCTATCTGTAATGAATTCTTGATTCGCGCCCCAAAAAGTACCTTTTTGCGTATCAAATACATTGAGTTCAAAAGTGAGGATGTCATCCGATTTAACTTTGAGCGCATCAGCAATATGACTTAAAAATTGCTTGTCAGCTTCAACGCCAGCTTCGCTCTCGCCAAAAATCAGCGGTAACTCGGTTTGCTTATTGAGCTTTAAACCTTTGTCGTTCACTTCACGATTCATGTGGATGGCGAGGTTAGGTAAACGCATGATCGAGTCATCAAACTTTACCAAACGAGTTTCGAATCCAGACAAAGTACGTACATTTACGCGACCTGCCACACTTAAATCTCGGTCAGTGAAAGTGGCCAAAATAGGACCGCCATACACTTCAACACCAATACGTACTAAGCCGTCACCACCAAAAGCTGCATGTGGCTTAAGTCGTAAACCAGGGGAATCGGTATGAGCACCAACCATGCGAAAGCCAGATTCAGTGAGTGCCGAGCTGCCTAACCTAAACGCAATGATAGATGCACCGCCACGTGTTGCAAAATAGCTGCCACCAGACTCAAGCTGCCAAGTATTCGTTTCTGGTAAGGCTATAAAACCTTGTGTTAGTAAGCGCTGTTCAACACTATTCACTGCGTGCCAAGGACTCGGGCTGGCATCAATAAAATCAAGTAAGTCTTGTGCTAACTTTTTAACTTGAACTTTAGTTTCTATTGCAGTGGCCATAGTTATTTAGATGGTTGTTTAGGTTGAATGTCTAAAATTGAATAAATGCTAGCAATGAATAAGTATTAGGCACAATTTAACCAGTCTTTATCAATCAAAAAGTCTGAATAAAGCTTAGCTTCTGCACTGTTCGCTTCTGGTTTCCAGTCGTAGCGCCATTTTACGATGGGTGGCATAGACATTAAGATGGATTCAGTGCGTCCATTAGATTGCAAACCGAATAATGTGCCACGGTCATAGACTAAATTGAATTCAACATAGCGGCCACGTCGATACGCTTGAAAGTCTCTTTCGATTTCGCTGTAGGGCGTATCTTTTCGACGCTGCAGGATAGGCAGGTAAGCATTTAGAAAGCTATCACCCACCGCACGCTGTAAGGCAAAGCTTTGCTCAAAGCCTAACGCATTAAAGTCATCAAAAAAGATACCACCAATGCCACGCGGTTCTTTACGATGTTTCAGGTAAAAGTATTCATCACAGTGTTTTTTAAATTGTGGATAGTAAGCGGGATCAAAGGCATCTAAGGCAGTTTTGTTGGTGCGGTGAAAGTGCACAGCATCATCTTCAAAACCGTAATATGGCGTTAAATCCATACCGCCGCCAAACCACCAGATATCCTCGTCAGCATTTGCGGCTACAACTGCGTTGTCTGCGTCTTCAACCGCTTGCCGCACTTGATGTGCTGTCTGCACGTTTTCATCCTTGACGCCTTGTTTCGCTCGCAAATTCTGTGAGGATATTGCGTCTGCCGTCTGTGAATCTTTAGGTGCGCGTGCCACAAAAAAGCGAATGTTCATGTGCACAGTAGGTACGAATGGATTGCGTGGGTGCAGTACAAGCGAAACGCCCATCGCCTCCCAAGTGCGACCTGCCGCTTCGGGGTGCGCAATAGTCGCTGCAGGCGGTAATTTGTTACCCAGTACATGAGAGAATCCCACGCCCGCCCGCTCAAACACATTACCTTCTTCGAGTAAGCAAGAAGTTCCGCCACCGCCTTCTGAGCGATTCCAACTGTCATGCAAAAAGGTTTTTCCATCAACGAGTTCAAGTGCCTCAACAATACGTGATTGCAGGCCTTGTAAATAAAGTAAAACTGCTTGGGTATTCACGGAGGAGTATTAACCTTACCCTTTAACTGCACGATAACCAATATCTGTACGATATTGTGCGCCGTCAAATTTGATTTCATTCACTATTTTATAAGCTTGTTGTTGGGCAAATTTCACCGTTTCACCTAGGGCAGTTACACATAGTACTCGACCGCCACTGGTTAACACTTTGCCATCTTTCAATACCGTACCAGCATGAAATACATGTGCATCGGTTAAATCTTTTGGTAAGCCAGTAATTTTATCGCCCAAGCGTGGAGTTTCAGGGTAGTTGCTGGACGCCATCACCACGCCAAGCGCAGTACGTCTATCCCATTCCGCTTCAACTTTATCCAGTGTGCCGTTGATTGCATGTTCAGCCAATGCCACAAAATCACTTTTTAAACGCATCAAAATCGGTTGCGTTTCAGGGTCGCCCATGCGGCAATTAAACTCTAGAGTTTTCACACCTCCATCAGGTGAAATCATTAAGCCAGCATATAAAAAGCCAGTGTATGGAATGCCATCTTTCGCCATGCCTTCAACAGTAGGGCGAATGATTTCGCGCATGACTTTGGCATGAATCTCCGGCGTTACGACAGGCGCAGGAGAGTATGCCCCCATGCCACCTGTGTTAGGGCCAAGATCTTTATCTAATAATCGTTTATGGTCTTGGCTAGTGGCTAGCGGTAAGATATTTTTACCATCGACCATCACAATAAAACTGGCTTCTTCACCCGTTAAGAACTCTTCAATCACCACACGTGCGCCTGCGCTGCCAAGCTTATTGTCTGAAAGCATTGCATCAATCGCACTATGGGCTTCATCGCTAGACATCGCAACGACTACGCCTTTGCCAGCAGCTAAACCATCGGCCTTAATCACGATAGGCGCACCTTGTTTAGTCACATAATCATGTGCAAGGGTTGCATCAGTAAAAGTCGCATAAGCTGCGGTTGGAATATTGTGGCGCATCATAAAGGCTTTGGCGAAATCTTTGGAGCCTTCCAATTGAGCAGCTAATTTTGTCGGTCCAAAAATTTTAAGACTGGCTGCACGAAATGCGTCTACTACGCCGACTGAAAGTGGCGCTTCTGGACCTACAATGGTGAGGTAAATCTGTTCATCTTGAGCGAATTTAACTAAATCAGCCACGCTGTTAATCGGTACATTCATCATGTCGGGATTTAACGCTGTGCCAGCATTACCAGGTGCTACATAAACACGGCTAACTTCTTTGTTTTGCGCGACTTTCCAAGCAAGGGCATGCTCGCGACCGCCACCACCAATGACTAAAATTTTCATAATTAACTTTTTACTTTCGATATATCTGCTGTAAAACCTATTGGTCTTTTTTCTGGTTCAGGAGAGTTCATCAGTTCGCGAATTGCATCAAATACAATTTTGAATTGCTCATCATAATGGTCTTCAAGAATATCTAATCTGTTAGCTAAATCTTTATGCTCGGTCACCAATTTGCGCATTTTGACAAAAGTACGCATTATTTCAATATTGACTTTGATTGCCCTGTCACTATTTAGAACACTGGAGAGCATGGCAACACCCTGCTCCGTGAAAGCGTAAGGTGGAATTCTAGAGCCACCCCAACTTGAGGTCACATTTTGTGACTTCAAGTTGCTCCATTCAACAATAGTTAGCTGAAACATAAAGTCTTCTGGAAACCTTGAAGCATTACGCTTTACAGCTTGTATTAATACCTTTGGTAAAACACCATAAAGATTTGCAAGGTCAGAAGAAATCATTACGCGTTGATTACGAATAATCAGAATTGATGGTTTTATTTCAACTAACTCATTGTTTTTCATATGTCTTTAGTGTCTGAAGTGCCTAATACCCGTTACTACCATTACTAAACCATGTTCGTCAGCAGCGGCAATTACCTCTTCGTCGCGCATACTGCCACCAGGGTGAATCACACAGCTTGCACCGGCTTCTGCCAGCACATCAATGCCATCACGGAACGGGAAGAATGCATCAGATGCGACCACAGAGTTCTTAAGGGTGAGCCCAGCATTTTGCGCTTTAATCGCAGCGATTTTTGTGCTGTCCACGCGGCTCATCTGGCCTGCACCCACACCTAAAGTCATGCCATTGCCACAGAATACAATGGCGTTTGATTTCACATATTTAGCTACGCGCCAGGCAAATAGTAAATCTGCCATTTGTTGTGGGGTAGGTTGTTTCTTCGTAACTACTTTTAAGTCAGACTGGCTTATTTCATGGTTATCAGCGGTTTGAATCAACAAACCCGAACCTACACGTTTAGTTTCATGTGAGTTTCGGCCTTGTTCCCACGCAGTGACGCCGCCTTTGGGTAAGGATATTTGAAGTACACGTACATTGGCTTTAGCTGTAAATATTGCCAGTGCTTCGGCTGTGTAATCCGGTGCAATCAATACTTCAACAAACTGCTTGCTTACGGCTTCGGCCGCAGCTTTATCAACTGTCGTATTAAAAGCAATAATGCCGCCGAAAGCGCTGCTAGGGTCAGTTTGGAAGGCCTTCGAATAAGCTTCCAGCGCATTAGCGCCTAGTGCGACACCGCAAGGATTCGCATGTTTAACAATCACACAGGCAGCAGTATTTGAGGAAGCCTCAAATGATTTAACGGTTTCCCAAGCGGCATCTGCATCGGCAATATTGTTATAGCTCAACTCTTTACCCTGCAACTGTTGCGCAGTAACAAGTGAGCCAGGCGCCGGGTATAAGTCACGATAAAAAGCAGCTTGCTGATGCGGGTTTTCACCGTAGCGTAAATCTTGCAACTTAACAAAACGGCCATTGGTTTGTGCTGGAAAGTTGCTGCGCGAACCATCGGTATTAAATGATGATAGATAGTCGCTAATCGCTCCGTCATAGTTGCTTATGCGGTTGAATGCGGCAATAGATAATGCGAATTGTGTGGCTTGGCTTACTGCACCGCCTGTGCTTTTCAGTTCAGTCATTACACCGGCATATTGACTAGCATCGGTCAGCACTGCGACATCTTTCCAGTTTTTAGCTGCAGAGCGCACCATCGCAGGGCCGCCAATATCGATGTTTTCAATCGCATCTTCCAGCGTGCAGTTCGGCTGCGCTACAGTCGCTTCAAACGGGTAGAGGTTGACGACTACCATATCAATATTTGGAATGTTAGCCGCATGCATCGCTGCAACATGTTCAGGCAAATCACGACGTCCTAAAATACCGCCATGCACTTTTGGGTGCAACGTTTTAACGCGGCCATCGAGCATTTCGGTAAAACCTGTGTAGTCGCTTACTTCAATGACCGGAATTTGATTGTCACGAAACAGCTTTGCGGTACCGCCGGTAGATAAAATTTCGACTCCTAAACTGGTTAAGTTTTTCGCGAAATCAATAATACCTGTTTTGTCAGAAACGCTGATAAGCGCCCGTTTGATAGTTGCCATGATGTAACTCTAAAGAAGTTGTTAAGTGTTAGTAATATCGTGAGTAAGGAAATTATTCGATGTTGTATTGCTGCAGTTTCTTACGTAATGTATTGCGATTGAGGCCTAAAATCTCTGCAGCTTTACTTTGGTTGCCGGCAGCATGTTGCATGATGTACTCCAGCAGTGGTTTTTCTACGCAGTTCAATACCATGTCATACACGGCGTGTGGCGGTTCACCATCAAGATCTTTAAAGTATTGATCTACTGAAGATTTTACGCTTAGTGCAAGTTCACATTTATCAATCACGCGGCTATTACCTCAGGCTGTAGGGTTTCAATATTGTTGTTTTTAATCTCGTCGCCCAAGTCATATTGCAAGCGATGATCACGGCTTTGTAAATGGTCGAAAAACTCATCAATTGCCGACAGTTGTAAATCTATTGTTTGCAATGTATTCATATTGTGTCTAAAAGTAGCCGAATCTTTTAAGCCTTTGGTGTACCAGGAAATATGTTTACGTGCCATGCGCATACCAGTTAAATTACCATAAAATTCATATAAATCATGTAGATGCTCCAACATGACAGTGCGAATCTCGCTCACTTCCGGCGGCGGTAGATGCTCACCAGTTTTAATGTAATGCTCTATTTCACGGAATATCCACGGGCGACCTTGTGCCGCGCGGCCTATCATTACAGCATCCGCACCCGTGTAATCCAGCACAAACTTAGCTTTTTCTGGCGTGGTGATATCGCCATTTGCAATCAGCGGGATTTTAATCGCCTGTTTTACAGCGGCAATCGTGTCGTATTCTGCATCGCCCATATACAAGCACGCGCGTGTACGGCCGTGCATGGCAAGTGCCTGTATGCCTAAATCTTCAGCCATTTTGGCGATTTGTACCGCGTTGCGATTGTTTTTATCCCAACCCGTGCGAATTTTTAATGTGACAGGCACATCTACGGCTTCAACCACAGCCCTGAGGATTTGTGAAACCAAGGGTTCGTCTTTAAGCAAAGCAGAA
>JANOHT010000262.1:0-4048 GCA_031406605.1 Methylotenera sp.
GTAATAAAATAATGTGATTAAAAATACTTAATACCAGTTTACAGAATTAAGCGTATGAATCAGTCAAGCTTGCATGTTAATTAAGGCATCCGGTTTACGAGTGCGATTGCCAAAGATAATTTATTTGCAGTGCAGTTTCACCCAGAAAAAAGTGCAAGTGCAGGTTTGCAATTGTTAAGCAATTTTGTAAACTGGGGGCCTTAATTTACATGCAGAATCGATTCACCTAGACACTTAATTTGCCCATGAGTTGGCATTAAGTATTTTTAATCAAATTATTACTATTACATTTATCTACATCAAAATTTACTATGTTAATTATTCCAGCAATTGATCTCAAAGACGGCCATTGTGTGAGGCTAAAACAAGGTTTAATGGAGGAATCTACTGTATTCTCTGAGGATCCAGGCGCCATGGCGCGTCATTGGGTTGAGCGAGGTGGTAAACGCTTACATTTAGTTGATTTGAATGGTGCATTTGCTGGAAAACCGGTAAATGAAGCCGCGATTAAATCTATTGTTAAAGCTGTTGGCGGCGACATTCCTATTCAACTTGGTGGTGGTATTCGCGATCTTGAAACAATCGAGCGCTACTTGGATAGCGGTATAGACTTTGTCATTGTCGGCACTGCTGCGGTTAAAAATCCAGGGTTTTTACATGAAGCCTGCTACGCATTTCCAGGGCAGATTATCGTGGGTCTAGATGCAAAAGATGGAAAAGTTGCAGTAGATGGCTGGTCTAAATTGACAGGTCATGATGTGATTGATTTAGCTAAAAAATATGAAGATTATGGTGTGAGTTCAATCGTCTATACAGATATTGGTCGTGATGGCATGTTAACTGGCGTGAATATTGAGGCGACGGTTGCCTTGGCGCAGGCGCTTACGATTCCTGTCATAGCTTCTGGCGGTGTGACCAATTTAGATGATGTGCGCAAGCTTTGTGCCGTTGCCAGCGAAGGTATAATCGGTACGATTACTGGCCGCGCTATTTACGAAGGTACGTTAGATTTTACAGCAGCACAAAAACTAGCGGATGAATTAAGTGCTCGCTAAACGTATTATCCCTTGTTTGGATGTCACTGATGGTCGCGTAGTTAAAGGGATTAACTTTTTAGCGTTACGTGATGCGGGTGATCCTGTAGAAATCGCGAAACGTTATGACGATCAGGGCGCTGACGAACTTACTTTTTTAGATATTACTGCCAGTTCTGATAATAGAGGTTTAATACTGCATATCATTGAGCAAGTGGCCTCACAAGTCTTTATCCCACTGACAGTAGGCGGTGGTGTGCGTGAAGTAGAAGATGTACGTCGATTGCTTAATGCAGGCGCTGATAAAGTAAGTATTAACACCACAGCTGTGTTAAACCCGCAAATGGTGGCAGATGCAGCTAGTCGTTTCGGCTCGCAATGTATAGTAGTAGCGATAGACGCTAAAAAAGTAGACAATCAACCATTTCAGTGGGAAGTATTCACGCATGGTGGTCGCAAGGCAACCGGCTTAGATGCTGTGAAATGGGCAGAGTATATGGCTAGCTTAGGCGCTGGTGAATTGCTAATCACGAGTATGGATCGTGATGGCACAAAAATTGGTTTTAATAACCCGTTAAATCGCGCTATTTCGAATGCTGTAGATGTGCCAATTATCGCTTCTGGCGGCGTAGGTAATTTACAACATTTAGTTGATGGTGTAAAAGAAGGCGGTGCTGATGCAGTGCTGGCAGCTAGTATATTTCACTACGGTGAATACACGGTCAAGCAAGCAAAAGAATATATGGCGCAACATGGAATAGAAGTCAGGCTATGAATTGGATAGATGAAATCAGTTGGGATGCGAATGGTTTAGTGCCTGTCATAGCACAAGAACATGACACTGGCCGTATACTCATGTTTGCATGGATGAACCGTGAAGCTTTGCAACTGACTAATGATACTAAGCAAGCTGTTTATTGGTCACGGTCGCGAAATAGGTTGTGGCGCAAAGGTGAGGAATCCGGTCACGTGCAGAATGTGCATGAAATCAGATTAGATTGTGATGAAGACGTTGTGCTGATTAAAGTAGAACAAATCGGTGGTATTGCTTGCCACACTGGTCGTCACAACTGCTTTTTCAAGAAACTAGAGAATGAAAGCTGGTTAATAGATCAGCCAATCATTAAAGACCCTAAAGATATTTATTAGCTAAAAGCTTACAACCATGAATGATGTATTGAACAGACTAAGTGAGTTGCTTGAAGAGCGCAAAAGTGCCGATGCGAACGCATCGTACGTCGCAAAATTGTATGCCAAAGGCATAGATAGCATACTGAAAAAAGTAGGTGAAGAGGCCGCAGAAACAATTATTGCTGCCAAAAATGGCGACAAAGAGCAGTTGATTTATGAAACTGCAGATCTGTGGTTCCATACCTTGGTGATGCTAGCGCATGCTGGTTTGAAACCACAGGATGTCTTGGATGAATTGGCTAGGCGCGAAGGCTTATCTGGCATTGTTGAGAAGGCTTCCAGAAGTGAGATTGGAGCTTAATAATGAGCGAAAATTGTATTTTTTGTAAAATCGTAAATGGTAGCATCCCATCCAAAAAGATCTACGAAGATGACGATCTAATTGCTTTTAACGATATTCATCCGTTAGCAAAGGTACATTTTTTGATTGTGCCTAAAATACATGTAGAAAGCTTGGCAAGTTGCGAAGCGCAACATCAGTCTTTATTAGCCAAGATGCTACTCCTTGCACCTAAACTTGCAAATGAGCAGGGATTAGCTGGCTTTCGCACTATGATTAATACTGGCGCAGATGGCGGGCAAGAAGTGTTTCATCTTCATTTTCATGTGTTTGGTGGTAGCGATAAGCTACCTAAAACCTAACAGCAAATTTTTTATAATAGTTAGAAATTATTTCTCAGGAGCGTCAACATGGGTTCATTTAGCATTTGGCATTGGTTGATTGTGTTATTGATAGTAGTGCTAGTGTTTGGCACTAAAAAACTGCGTAACATGGGCGGTGATGTTGGCGGAGCAGTCAAAAACTTTAAGGATGCAATGGGTGCAGAAAAAGCTGGGGTAGATGCCGACGAGCTCAATACGATCAAAAAAGAGACTTCTGCTAATTTAATAGAAGCTGAAGCGGTTGAAGTTCCAGCGGCAAAGGTAGCGCCTAAGAAGAGGGCACCAGCGGCTAAAAAACCTGCTGTAAAAAAACCTGCGACAGCAAAGCCTAAAGCAACGACCTCCAGTAAAACCAAGTAAATTGTCAGACAACGTTTCATTTTTACTAAGTTTTAACTACTATGTTTGATGTTTCTTTTTCTGAATTAATGGTCATTGCAGTGATTGCACTGATTGTGATTGGCCCAGAGAAGTTACCTAAAGTAGCGCGTACATTGGGTGCGCTCACTGGTCGTATGCAAAGGTATGTAGCGCAAGTGAAAGAAGAAGTGAATCGCGAGGTGCGATTTCAAGAACTGCAACAATTGCAGCAAGAGATTCAAGAAACTGCTACTAAAACACAAGCTAACTTTCAGCGTAAAGCAGAAGGGTTGACTCGAGAGTTAGATTTTCAAGAGGCAGATGTTCAAGAAATTACTTTTGAAGAGAATAAAGTAGCTAAAGAAATTATTTCAGAAGCTACCCCTGAAGATAGTCAAAAGCCTGCAGCAAAAACACCTGAAGCAAAAACCTAAGCACACCAAGTGACACCCACCGATAACTTTATTTCACATTTAATTGAATTACGCGATAGATTATTGCGTATTGTCATAGGTTTTATTGTCGTTTTCATAGCTTTTTTCCCGTTTGCTAACGACATTTACGCATTGCTTGCGGCACCGCTGTTAAGTAAATTGCCTGCTGGAGGCCAGATGATTGCCACAGCAGTGACTACCCCATTTTTCGTTCCGATGAAAGTGGCGATGATGGCGGCCTTTATTGTGTCATTACCATATACTTTGTATCAAGTATGGGCATTTGTGGCGCCAGGCTTGTATGCGCATGAGAAAAAATTCATGATTCCTATGATTGTTGCAAGCAGCTTACTTTTCCTTGCTGGT
>JANOHT010000288.1:0-3575 GCA_031406605.1 Methylotenera sp.
CCCCTACGCCAAGCGCATACAACGCCAGCTCAAGGGCTACTGTGCCATTAGCTACCGCCACAGCGTGCTTACGACCTAGGTATTGTGCATATTCAATCTCAAATTGCCTACCTTCATCACCTGTCCAATAATTCACTTTACCAGACTTAAGTATATTAGTTGCCACTGCAATCTCATCATCTTCATATTGAGGCCATGGCGCCCATTCATCATTTTTCATGCTAATCATTTTCAAAAGTTAATCGTTTTGCCAGCCAAATTTACGTTCTGCTATCAAGCGCGCTGGATTTCCTACCACCGTAACATTATTATCAATATTATTTATAACCACTGTACCTGCGCCAACAATGCTCCAGCCACCAATATTTTTCTGTTGAATAACCGTAGCACCAGCACCAATATCGCTTCCTTCAGCAACAGAAACCGCGCCGCAAAGAGTGACATTTGGTCCAATAGTCACAAAATTTTCCAATATAACTTCATGGCTGAGTGAGGCTCGCACATTGACAATGACATGCTCACCTAGCGACACACCACAGGTTAATACAGCACCAGCGCCTATCATTGAACCAGCACCAATTTCACAATTTTCACCTATGTTCGCTGTTGGATGAATCAGCGTTTGGAATTCATTTTTACAAACCGAGCGAATAAGCTTGCTAACGCGACTCCGTGAAGCAGAGCTACCAATTGCAATTACCACATGAACCGAAGGGTTGTCGCGCAGCCATGTATGGTTACCAAGTATTTGTTCTGCTCCATATATTTGGGAGTTATTGGATTGATCTAAAAAACCAATAAAATTAAAGACAGGCTCCTGCTTGTTAATCGCCAATACTAAATCATGCATTTCCCGTGCATGCCCACCCGTGCCAAATATGACAATATCAATAGGTTTATTCCCCATTGCGCCTCCCATTAGTTGTAGCAGACCCCATAAATTCGGGCATTGTTGCATTGCCAGTTGCTGATATATCAGAACGTCGGATTACCTTAAATACCGTTAAGCACAAAATTTTAATATCTAACCAAATTGATTGATGATCAACGTACCAAACATCAAGAAAAAATTTGTCTTCCCAAGAAATAGCATTCCTACCGTTTACCTGCGCCCAGCCCGTGATGCCTGGCCGTACTTCATGCCTACGCGCCTGTTCAGGCGTATAGCGGTCAAGATATTGCATTAACAAAGGGCGTGGCCCAACTAAACTCATATTGCCCTTTAGAACATTCCATAGCCCTGGTAGCTCATCTAGGCTGGAAGATCGCAGAAACTTACCAAATCTAGTAAGTCTATCTGAATCTGAAAGCAATTCACCATTTGCATCGCGAGCATCAGTCATCGTCCGAAATTTAAACATTTTAAATGGTTTAGCATATTGCCCAGGGCGTACTTGAGAGAAAAAGACTGGAGTGCCTAACTTCAATTTTATTAAACAAAAAATCAAAAAAATTGGAAGAGCTGAAAATATAAGCATAACCGCCGCAATTATCAAGTCAAAAGTGCGCTTCATTCTAGACCCATTGCGATTAACATTTGCTTATTTACTTTCTTAACATCATATTTTTCAGCAACAATTCTCAAAGACTCTTTAGCCATCGAGCTAATCATACTACTGTTATTTATTAACTTTATCATTGCACTTGCTAATGATTCTGAGTCTTTTATTGGTATAAGAATACCATTAACTCCATTTTCTACTGTTTCTCGGCAGCCAGGTGCATCTGTGGTAATTATTGGTCTTCCTATTGCCATAGCTTCTAATACTGACCTTGGTGTGCCTTCTCTGTAAGAAGGCAATACAAATACTGAGCTGTTTGCTAACGTCAGGCGTACATCACTCAATTTTCCCAAGTATTCAATTACCCCAGAATTTACACATCCATCAAGTTCCTGTTGGGTAATTGCACTGGGGTTTTGATCCAGCCAACCAACTAATTGAAAAATAACTTGTGGATTATCCAATTTAACAAGTTTTGCAGCTTGAATGTACTCTTGCACACCTTTGTCTTTCAGTAAACGTGCAATCATTAAAAATTTAAGCGCTCCTTGTGGCAAGGGCTGCTGAGAAAAGTAACTTAAATCAACACCAGATCCGTTTACAACAGTATTAGCCTGATTTTTTATCAAACCTAATTTATTAAAAAGAGCTTGATCATCAGGGTTTTGAAAGATTACTTTACCTGTCCCAGCAAGCGCTAGCTTATACATAACCTGAACGAATTTTTGCAAAACCTTAGACTTACTATCAGCTTGAAATGCATACCCCAACCCTGTAATGAGAGCAAATCTATTTTTAATACGCATTAGCCTAGCTGCCAACATGCCATAAATCACAGGCTTAATTGTGTATGCAAGCACGTATTGGGGGCGAATATTTATCATTAGCTTTAGAATGGACAACAATGTATGCACATCAGACAGTGGATTCATTCCAGCCCGCACTAATGCAATACCATGAATGATACAACCCATGCCTTCAAGAGATTTACGTGACTCACCATCAATATCTAACTTAGGTACTGCGACATGTACCTTTAAGTGCTTTGCCTGTAAAGATTTAATTAACTCTCCACGAAAATTTATTAAAGAATAAGCTGTGCTGGATATTATTAAAATTTTCATTGTTGTTCTAACCACGCCTGAAACATCAAAACACTCCATAGGTGGTGCGCCCAGTTACGCGCACCACTCAGATGTTCAGCCCACATTGTACGAATGGGTGCAGCATAAAAATATCCTTCTCGCTCTAGCCGAGTTGCATCTAGCAAGTTTTCTGCCCAATCTTTTAATGGTCCACGCAACCAATCATGCAGTGGTATGCCAAAGCCTACCTTTGGTCTTTCAATGAGCTCTTTGGGTACATATCGATAAAGCACTTGGCGAAGCGGCCACTTGGTTTGCCCACCGCGTAATTTGTAATTTAAAGGCAAACTCCAAGCAAACTCAAACACTCGATGGTCTAAAAAAGGTACGCGTCCTTCTAAACTTACCCCCATTCCTGCACGGTCTACTTTGCAAAGAATGTCATCTGGCAAATAACTTACTGCGTCTAACAACATCATTCGCTCCACATCATTCAAGCCATCTAGTACAGGACGATTACCTGTGAGCGTTGTTGGTGGCTCTACGGCATGAGTGCCACTAACACCTTTTACCCAGTCGGTTGGCGTTTGTATTTGAGAGACTAAGCCTAAATAGAGCTCATCGACCGAATGGCTGGTTAGCACGCCAGCAGCTTTGTGCAATTTATCGCCAAGCCCAGCTAAAGCAGCGTGACTTTTTGCACCAGGCAGCCAACTAGCTGCAGCAGTCCATTTGCTTGGAGGCACAGCGCGCATTACATTAGCTGCGGCACTACGTAGCGGTGTAGGCAACCAAGACAACTTGCGCCACATTTGTGCGGTAAGTTGGTAACGGTTGTAACCAGCAAAAAGTTCATCACCACCATCGCCAGACAAAGACACCGTTACATGTTGACGCGCAAGCTGGCTCACTAAAAAAGTAGGTATCTGCGATGAGTCTGCAAATGGTTCGCAATATAGATTTGGTAAAAGTGGAATCACTTCCATCG
>JANOHT010000016.1:0-12038 GCA_031406605.1 Methylotenera sp.
AGTTAGGTAACGCAAAATTTAATACGTAGTTGCTTTTAATTAAGCTAATTTACGTAAATGTAATGGAGTGGTAGTTCAGTTGGTTAGAATACCTGCCTGTCACGCAGGGGGTCGCGGGTTCGAGTCCCGTCCACTCCGCCAAAATAAAAATAGCGAGTCTTCGGACTCGCTATTTTTATTTGTACTTCTGGATTTATGATTATTCAGATATAAAGATAGAACTAGTAGAGAGAAAAAGCATCCTAGATCACTTTAGATGTTTTAAAATTGAGTGTTTCGTGTAGCCAAGCATGTTGTGCTATATTACGTTTCAAGGTAATGGCAGTTTAAAAATCCTCAGTCTTTTATTTAAAATTTCGTGTTTAATTTAAGTAAATATTTAAAGTTTAGTGAATATATTAAGAATAGAAAGTAACTATGTTAGATAACATTCGTGATGTAGCAAAAGGTTGGGTTGGTAAACTATTATTGGCGTTAATTACTATTCCTTTTGCATTATTTGGTATTGACTCATATTTAAACAGTGCGGGCAACAATGTTGCAGTTGCTGAAATCGGTGACAAAAGTATATCAGCACAAGAATATAGTGAAGCTTTAAAAAATCTACGTAATCGGTTGCAATCTGAAGGTAAAGTCGATCAGGCGCAATTAGATGGTCCTGAGATTAAAGCGCTAGTACTAAATCAACTGATTAATAAACAACTGCTAGCTGATGAAATTCAGCATGCTAAATATGCTATCAGCGATGCGCAACTGTCTACTTATATCACTGGAATGCCAGAGTTTCAAAAAGACGGAAAGTTCTCACAAGAGGCATATGATCAAGTCTTGCAACAAAATGGCATTACCCCATCAAGATTTGAGGCAGCCATGCGTGCAGACCTCTTAGCACAACAGGCACAGGACGGTATTGCAAAACTGGGCTTTATTTCAAACGCTCGTGCTGACAATGTATTCAAGCTTACCAATCAACAACGTGTGGCAACGGTTTCTGAAATTAAAACTAAAGACTTCATCAATCAGGTAAAGATTGATCCTGCAGAGGTTAAAGCCTACTATGAGCAGCACAAAAATAAACTAGTGGTACCTGAGCAAGTGAAAATTGAGTTTTTATTGCTTTCTGCCGCCAGTATGATTGGCGGCGTGAAAGTAGATGATGCTGAAATTAAGAAGTTTTATGATGAAAATACATCTAAATTCCAAGGCAATGAACAAAGACGTGCTAGCCATATCTTGATTGGTTTTGGTGTTAGTGCGACGCCTGAGCAAAAACAACAAGCCAAAGAAAAAGCTGAATCATTGCTGGCTACGGTTAAAAAAGATCCAAGCCAGTTTGAAGCATTGGCAGTAAAAAACTCGCAGGACCCAGGGTCAGCTGTGAAAGGCGGTGATTTAGGTAGTTTTGCTCGAGGTGCGATGGTTAAACCGTTTGAAGACGCTGCCTTTAGCATGAAAGTAAATCAAGTGAGTGATTTGGTAGAGTCGGAGTTTGGATACCATATTATTAAAGTGACTGAAATTACTGGTCAAAGCTCTGATTTTGAAAGCCTGAAACCACAGATTAAGGCCGAACTTATTTTCCAAAAAGCACAAGTTGCTTTTACTGAACAAGCTGAAAATTTCAGTAACATGGTGTATGAGCAGTCTGGCAGTTTACAGCCGGCCGCAAAAGCGTTTGGTGGACAAGTACAAGCTTCTGGTTGGCTAAGTAAAGCAGATGGTGCTAAGTATTTCAAAAATGACAAAATCATGGAGCTTGTTTTTTCTGATGATGTACTTAAAGAGAAGCGTAATACTGAAGCGGTGGAGGTTTCACCGAACAACCTAGTTTCTGCGCGTTTGCTTGAATATAAGCCTGCGGCACCTCGCAGCTTCGATGAAGTGAAGAGTGGTATTGAAGAGTTGCTTAAACTTGAAGCTGCTTCTAAGCTTGCTTTGAGCAAAGGCGAGGCTGCGTTAAAAAGTTTACGTGAAGGTAAAGAGGTACCTGATCTTGAGTGGATTCCTGAAGTAACGGTAGACCGTAAAAATGCACAAGGTTTAACAGAGCTAGCGATGAATCAGGTATTTAAAACTAATGCTAATAAGTTGCCTGCTTACTCTGGAATTGGTGATGCTAAACAAGGATACTTGCTTGTTAAGGTCACTAAAGTTGAGACACTGGCATTAGTAGATGATGCCGATGCAAAAAATACCGCAAATGCAGAGTTAAAAGCCGCACTGGAGAGTGAATATTTAGCGGCCTATAAACAGTCGCTGCGTGAAAAAAGTAAAGTGAAAGTAAATGAAAAGCTTTTATTAGGTAGTGCGGCTACTGATCAACCCTAATTTGATTTGCTTTAAGTTGATAGTAAGATTGTTATTAATAAAAAAGGCACATTTAAGTGCCTTTTTTATTAATAAAACAAAATTTATTCAATCACACCTGCAGCAGTAATATTCATACCACCATCAACATAGGTAATCTCTCCGGTGATACCAGAAGCTAAATCACTGCATAAGAATGCAGCTGCATTTCCTACTTCTTCAATTGTCACGTTACGACGTAGTGCAGCATGTTTCTCGTTAAAACCTATCATTTTGTCAAAATCAGCAATACCAGAAGCCGCCAGTGTCTTGATTGGACCAGCAGATACAGCATTAACTCGAATACCTTTAGGCCCTAGGCTTTGCGCCATATAGCGTACGTTGGCTTCCAAACTGGCTTTAGCTAAGCCCATCACGTTGTAATTTGGCATAGTCCGCTCGGCGCCAAGATAACTTAAAGTAAGCAGGCTACCATTCCTACCTAGCATCATAGGCAGTGCAGCTTTAGCTAAAGCTGCGAAACTATAAGAACTAATATCATGCGCGATACGGAAGTTTTCGCGTGTGACTGCATCAAGATAGTCGCCATCCAGTGCTGTTTTTGGTACAAATGCGATTGAATGTACGATTGAGTCTATACCATCCCAGTGTTTAGCAATGGCTGGAAATAATGCATCGATCAAACTGTCTTCAGCAACATCGCAATGAAACACTAATTTTGAGTCAAATTCTGCAGCCAAGCCAGCGACACGACCTTCATGTTTTTCCATTTGATAAGTGAAGGCAAGCTCTGCGCCTTCGCGTTTCATCGCTGCTGCGATACCGTAAGCGATTGAACGATTACTTATTAAACCTGCAATTAATATTTTTTTTCCTGCTAAAAACCCCATGACATTGTCCTTATCTATTTATTATCTTAGGCATCGTTATTAAAATGATATTACCAATTTACATTTAATGTTGACTGCTTCTTGGGTTATACGCATCGCGTAGCCCGTCTCCGAGCAGATTATACCCCAACACGGTAATCAATATAGCAAGCCCTGGAAACAGTGATAGCCACCATGCAAACTGAATATACTCTTTGCCATCTGTAAGAATATTGCCCCATGATGCCTGCGGAGCCTGCACGCCTAGGCCTAAAAAACTTAAACCGGACTCTACTAGCACCGCACTTGCAATTCCTAAAATTGAGCTAACAATGATTGGCGTTAAGCTGTTGGGTAATAAATGTGTGAATATAAGTCGTGCATCTTTAGCACCTAAGGTTTGTGCAGCTAAAACGAATTCTCTGTTACGTAAACTTAAAAACTCTGCGCGTACCAATCGCGTAACACCCATCCATGAAGTTAACCCGATCACAATCATAATATTCCAGATAGAGGGGGTTAAGAACGCAATGACCGCTAAAATCAAAAAGAAGGTAGGAATAGAAAGCATGACATCGACAATACGCATGATAACGGTATCTACCCAACCACGATAAAAGCCTGAGATTGAGCCAAGAACAATACCAATGGCAGTCGCAATACCTACTGCCACAAAGCCTACCATGAGCGATATACGTGCGCCGTAGAGCATGCGTGAGAATACATCACGGCCTAATCCATCTGTACCCATCCAATGCTGTGAAGAGGGCGATAATAAAATAGCTTTAACATCAATTGCATCAGGGTCGTAAGGTGCAATGAGCGGTGCAATTAGAGCAAGTAATAAGATGCTTGCAATAATGATGAGGCCTATTAATGTCAATGGGTTGTTTAGTGTTTTCTTCAATGCATCACTCCACGCCTCACCCTTGGGTCAGCCCAAGCATAAGCAACATCCGCCAGTAGATTGCCAATAAGTGTAAGTATCGCACCGATGGTGAGTATGCCCATAATGACGGGAAAGTCTCGCATTAATACTGCGTCATAAAACAATTTACCCATGCCAGGGATGGCGAAAATGCTTTCAGCTATCACCGAGCCACCAATTAAGCCAGGGATGCTTAAACCAAAAATAGTGATAAGTGGTAATAGTGCGTTTCGTAGTGCATGACCGTAAACCACGCGATTTTCATTTAACCCTTTAGCGCGTGCGGTGGTAATGTAGTCTTGATGTAGTACCTCTAGCATGCCATTACGTACAAATAAGGCAATGCCAGCTAAACCAGTTAATCCAGAAATAAATACTGGTAGAAATAAATGCTTAAGCGAATCTATGGTTTGAGAAAACCAAGACATATTTTCATGGCCTATGCTTTCTAAACCTGAAATGGGCAGCCAATTATTTTGCACACCAGTCCAATACATTAGCATGAGCGCAAGCCAAAACCCCGGGATCGCGAATCCTATAAATACAAATAGCGTGATACCCCGATCAGCAAGTTGATTTTGCTTGAGCGCAGAAACTACGCCGAGCGGTAGTGCGACACCAATAATTAAAATAAGACTTAACACATTGATTAATAAGGTAATAGGTAATGCTTCCTGAATCATACCAAGCGTAACATTGCCATCTTTGTCTTTAGTTTGCCAAAATACAGGTCGCTGATGCGATGCGAATGACTTGCCAAAATCTAATGTGGCCATGCGTTTTAACCATAAGCCATATTGCACAATCACAGGCTTGTCTAGGCTATATAACTCACGTAATTTTTGTCTGGACTCTTCGCTGGCTTTTGGATTGAAACTCGCTTCACTGGTAGTAATATCACCAGGCGCTAAGTGCATGATAAAAAATGAAATTAAGCTAATCCCAACTAACAATGGAATCATCCAAAAAAAGCGTTTAATTAGATATTTAACCATGGTTAATTTTCGCTCATTTCTGTGCGAGCATAGGCTTTAGGAATGTACCATTCATAAGTATTGTGCCCAATGCCGGCTGGTGGTGCAGGGTCGCTAATGCCCCGCACACGCTTATGAATAGCTGACAAGCCGTAACCTGCGGATAAATAAACGATAGGACTATCTTCTTGTAAAATTCTAGCGAACTCGTGGTAAATTTTGACTCGTTTATCAGGATTAAGCTCTAGTCTGCCAGCTTCTAAAAGTTTATCAACATGCGGGTTACTGTAACTAATAAAATTAAACTGTCCAGGTGCCTGCTGGCTGGAGTGCCAGATACTATATTGATCAGGGTCTAGCGATAGACTCCAACCTAATACTACGACATCAAATTCCTTAGGTTTAATAAATCTTCCTAAAAAGCTTGCCCATTCAAGCACACGGATATTGGCATCAATGCCAATTTCTTTGAGTCGACGTTGTATCAGTACGCCTGTCATCTCACGCTCTTTATTTTGATTGGTCAGTATTTCAAAAGCAAAAGGTTTTCCGTCTTTATCTAAAATTCCATCACCATCGTGGTCTTCATAGCCAGCCTCTTTTAATAGTGTCTTTGCTTTACCGGGATCATAGGGGTAGGGCTTTAGTGCTGGGTTACTCCAACGCGTGCCAGGTTTATAGGGAGAGGCTACAGGTTCTCCTAAGCCCAGTAAAACACCATCAATAATTTCTTGTTTATTAATTGCGTAGTTAATGGCTTGTCGCACACGAATATCATTGAAAGGTTTCCGATTAAGGTTAAAACCCAAATAAGTATAGCTATTGCCCAACTCCTTATAAAGCGCAATGTTTTTGTTGAGATCTGGCCTTGCTGGAAAAATTCTTGCATATTGAATAGGATTCAAGCCCATAGAATCTATGTTGTCTGCGCTAAGCTCTAGGAATTGTGCTGCTTTATCAGGAATGATGCGCGAAAGCAGTGAATCAATCCTAGCCTGACCTTGAGTAGCGTAGGCGTTGCGCGTAAGTTTAAGATATTGTCCATTTTTCCAGCTACTTAACTTGTAGTAGTGGCTACCCACAGGGTTCCGTGCAAAAGCTGTAGTATTAATGTCCTGGTCTTGTAGCAGGTGTTTGGGCAGTATATGTAGTCCCGCCCAAGTATCCAACGCAGGCGCATAAGGCGCTGCATAAGTCACTCTAAATGTATTGGCGTCAGGGGCTTCAGCCATGGTGACTAGCTTAAAATCAGACCCATAAGGTGTACGGGTTTTCTCATCCGTCACTTTTTGCCAAGTAAATAAAACATCGTCACTGGTTAATGGTTTGTTATCTGCCCATTTAAGATTGGGTTTTAAATGAAAGGTAATTGTTTTTTGATCTTTAGAGACTTCCCAAGATTCTGCCAGTTCACCTGTTAAATCTAGATTTTTATCGTACTTGAGTAGACTATTGAATATATTGCCGGCAATAGCAGATGCTGCAGACTCGCCCGCAATCATCGCAATTAAACCACTAGGCTCTCCCGTCATTGCATCTATCAGTGTGCCGCCGTTTGTTGCAGGGTAGTTTTTACTATAATCAATAGCGTTGGAAGGTTTATTTGAGGGCGAGTCACTACAGCCAGGTAGCAATGTAAAAATTAAGGCATAAGCAACTATTATTAAAGTGGATTGCTGGCCACATCCTTGATTACCAGTATGTTTATTATTGTTAGATAGCATAAATTGAGATTATGCAAATATGCCGAAATATTTGATTAACATTTTATGCTGCATCTGATTGGTGAATCGTAAGCTTGTTTCCAGGCTGAATGTTAGCGGTAATATTTCTATTCCATCGTTTAATGTCTGTAATCGCAACATCGAATTTTTGCGCAATGCTATGTAATGTATCACCACGTTTCACAGTATAAGTTTTCTTTTTGTCTTTATTGCTAACTTTGCTGGACGCAACTTTAATGGTTTTTTTAACATGTGCATTACTAGCGACTGAAGTTTTTTCCACTATAGTTTTTATCGTTAGTAATTGCCCTGCATTTATTCGACTATTTTTTAGTGAGTTTGATACCATGATTTGCTTAACGCTTACTCCATAGCGGTTAGCAATCGTTTGCATACGTTCTCCTCTTTTTACTTTGTGTGTGACGCTACGATGTTTTGCAGGTTCAATTTCATCATTGTTATTTTCTGCGTATTTTTCGTCGTTAATCAATACATCGTGTTCAGCACTAGCTAAAGCTATGTTTTCTGAGCCTTGCTTTCCAAGGTTTGGTTTTTCCAAATCTTGGTTGTTTGATTTCACATTTTCTGAATTCTGGTCTGAACTTAAATTTTCGTTCTCAAATAAACTCGCTGCTGAGCCTGTACTTTTTGAAGGAATAAAATCAATTTTATTGCCATTCGGCACTAAAATTATAGTGGTGTTTTTAATCTTCTTCTGCGCAGGCAAATTATTTACAGTGCGTAACTCTGCGACTTGAATGCCAAATTTATCTGCGATTTTATCCATGTGCTCACCACGTTTAGCGCGGTAAGTTTTCCAACTTACTAAAGGTTTATTGTATGCGGCTAGGTTGTTTTTGAATGTCTGTACCGCGGCAATTGGCAGCAATAATTCGTGCTTATCGCCAATAGCTGTAATTACTGGGCGATTATAGCTAGGGTTAAGTGCAAGAAATTCATCATCACTAATTTCCGCTAACCTAGCTGCTAAATGCGCATCGATTTGAGCCGGTGCAGATACTTTGCTGAAATAAGCACTGTTAGCGATGGTCTGAATTTTAATACCATAATTGTGAGGGTTAGTCATCATGTTCTTAATAGCCTGTAGTTTAGGCACATAATTTCTAGTCTCAGGCGGCAGATTCAAGCTTTCGTAATCGGTGGCTAGCCCTAACTCGCGGTTACGCTTAATGGCACGGCCAACGGTACCTTCACCGGCGTTGTATGCTGCTAAAGCCAAATCCCAAGCACCGAACATACCATGCAGTTTTTGCAAATAGGTGAGGGCGGCATCGGTGGCGGCCGTCACATTGCGTCGATTATCTACCCACCAGTTTTGCTTAAGGCCAAAGCTTTTCCCTGTGGATGGAATAAATTGCCAAATGCCAGAGGCGCTGCTAGTTGAATATGCTTTTGGGTTATAGGCACTTTCTATCATCGGTAATAGTGCGATTTCAGTAGGCATACCACGTTTTTCTACTTCTTCAACAATATGAAATAGATATTTCTGACTGCGTTCAACCATGCGTTTCATATAGTCTGGGCGAGAGCTGTACCAGTTTTCATGCTTAGCAGTGAGATTCGAAGTAGAGTTTGGAATAGCATAACCGCTTTTAATGCGTTGCCATAAATCTTCGTTTGCAGCATCGATAATGATAGTTTCATTATCATCCTTCATCAGAGGGCTACTTTTTAAACTGTAGTCACCTAATTTGTTTGCGGCTGAATCATTAATGACATTATCTGCATCTCGGGTATCTAATTCTTTATTGCTAGCACCTTTGTTAGGTGAGTCTTTTGGCGGGACTCTTAAATAGTCGTCGCCATAAATAATAATCTCTTCTCCCAGCACATTAGATTCCGCATATGACGGTGTGGTAATAAATAAGCCGAATAAAAGTGGGCTAATGCATAAAATAGCATTTGGAATGCTGGAAAATAAACGCGAGCTGAAGCGAAAATTAGGTTTACTTGTAGATTTTATATAATGACAAATGCGCAAAATATATGAATAACACTTTAAATAGCTCATAGTCACAATATTGAAACAAAGTAGTAAATTATAGTACCGAAAACAAGCGGGCTACGTCAAGCTATAGAGATGTAAATTTTTACTTTATGAATATGCGCTATATTGATGATTAGTAATGATTTCTCATTTCTCTAATTGTGCTGAAGACTTGTAAAGATGTAGCATTGATTAACTGAATAGAGGCTTGAATTTCATCACTATAGCATCGTAAAAACGGATTGGTTGCGAGTTCTAAACCAATTGAAGAGGGTAGGCTGGGTAAGTTCAAACTCCTTAACATCAGTGTTTCGTTAGCACGCTCAGCAAGCGCTTGATTATTAGGTTCCAGCGACAATGCAAAGTTGATGTTGTGCATTGTGTACTCATGCGTGCAATATACTTTTGTCTTGCTGGGCAATACAGCTAATTTTTGCAAAGAACTAAACATTTGTGCGGCGGTACCTTCAAATAGTCTTCCGCAACCCGCACCAAATAAAGTGTCGCCACAAAACAATAATTTATCAACTGTGTTTTGCGAATAGTAGGCAATGTGTCCCAATGTGTGACCCGGCAAATCAATAATTTCGAATATGAGATTAAATTCTTTTATCTCAATGACATCAGACCCCATTAAAGAGATATGCTCAAACTGATACTCCTCTAATTTAGGCGCATATACTTTTGTATTTGGATACGCGCCAATTAACTGGTTCACGCCGCCTATATGGTCATGATGATGATGGGTGATTAAAATGCTGTGGAGGTTTAAATTTAAACGTGATAGCGTTTCAAAGACTGGTTTTGCGTCACCAGGATCTACAATAATGGCATGTACGCCATTGTGTATTAGCCAGATATAATTATCCTTAAAGGCTGAAATTGGTATAATTTGTATAGTATGTTGCATGGTTACTATCATTTGTGTAGGTGCTTAAAATGTCAATGGAAATGTTAATCGTAGTAGCAGGTAACAGCGGCAATTAAAATGACCACACAAAACACACAAAATTCTCAGCAGGTTTGGTTTAACTCTAACGTAGGGCTATATTTACAGGCAAAAGAGCAAGCTTTATACGATCAGGCAGTTTTTGATTTATTTGGTTTTAATGCGCTGCAAATGGGTGAGTTGCCTCTTGATTTATTGCGAAACTCACGAATTCCTAACCGCTACAAGTCTTCTGCTTATGAGGTGGCGGCGATCAATAATCATTTGTATTGTGAAGATGATTTTTTACCATTTGCAGATATGAGTTTGGATCTTTTATTGCTGCCGCATCGCTTGGAGTTTAGTGAGCGGCCTCATCAAGTGCTACGTGAAGCTGCGCGCGTGATGATGCCAGAAGGACATTTGTTAATTTCTGGATTTAATTCAATTAGTACTTGGGGTGTTAAAGCTGGATTAAAAAAAATTTTAGCTAGCCAAAATAGCTTTCCATGGAATGGACAGTTTATTGCGTTAACGCGGATGAAAGACTGGCTTGCTTTATTAGGTTTTGAAATAACATCTGTTGAAATGTGCTGTCATGTTCCACCCTTTGAACAAGCTAGCTGGCAATCTCGTTGTGATTTTATGGATAAGTTTGGCGAAAAATGCTGTGCAATGCTGGGTGGCGTATATTTTATCGTTGCAAAAAAACGTGTGGCAGGCATGACTTCGCTTAAACCAAACTGGAAGAAACCTGTATTAGCAACCACTTTAATCACAAGGCCGACTTCTTCCAGACCTGCGCAATACTGCTATATTTAGCAATGTTTTAGACTTTAATATCCCTAAAATTTGCCTTTAAAATAATTCATAAAATTTATGTTTTCTCGTTTTATACAATTTGATATATTTAAATAATAAATAAAACTTATGTATACAATTTCTGGTATTCAATATCTGCGGGCAATAGCAGCCATAATGGTTGTGTTTCATCATGCATCTTTGATGGTTCCTGGTGCAGATAATTGGTCAAACTTTGGCGCTACTGGAGTAGATATTTTTTTTATTATTAGCGGTTTTATAATGGCGTATTCAACAAGAGGTTTTGTTGCAGATGGTGACAAAATAAATCAGGCCCTAGTTTTTTTCCGTAAGCGGATTATTCGTATTGTGCCTCTGTATTGGATTGCATTACTTTGGACAAGCAAAGTAATGATTATTAAGAATACCGTAGATTTAAATTTAATGAGTGATTTTTTATTTTTCCCAAGATTCCATAGTACTGGAAATATATGGCCAGAGTTAATTGTAGGTTGGACATTAAATTATGAAATGTTTTTTTATCTAATATTCAGTATTGCAATGTTATTTGGCAGAAGTCGATACATTTTTTTTACGGTTATTTTTTTTACGATAATAATATTTTCTTCAATTAATACATGGTCTTCAGCATCAATAATTTTTTATACTTCATCCATACTACTTGAATTTTTATTAGGTATAGGTGTTTATTTTTTATCGTTAAAAGTATTTTTTCCGAAAAATATACTTATTTTTATACTTTTAGTTGCATCGACACTTCTAATTCTTGATAACGGCTCATTACCACGAGCAATAGCAGATGGATTGCCTTCGGCTGTAATCGTATACTCAACTTTAACCCTATTTAAAGATACAAATTTCAAATTAATGAGCAAGTTGGGTGATGCGTCTTACTCAATTTATTTATTCCATTTAGGTGCTTTTAGTTTATTAGGACACGCCTTAAGGATTTTTGAATGGAATAGCCAAGCTCTACCAAGTGCAATTTTTTTATTTTTAGTAACATGTCTTGGGATAATGACGGGTTTGATTTTAAACAAAGTATTAGAAAAACCTTTGTTGATGTTTTTACGAGAAAAGTTTGAAAAATCTTAGTAAGATGAAGCATTGATAACTGTGTACGCTTGTTGTAAGAAAAGTATTTAATAAATGCAAGCTTCTAGTTAATTTCATATCAACTGTTTAAGAAAAAGAACATGAAAAATAAATGCGATGTAGAGATTTACACTGACGGAGCCTGTAAAGGTAATCCTGGTCCTGGCGGTTGGGGTGCATGGATTAGTCATCAAGGTCGTGAAAAAGAATTATTTGGCAGTGAGCCGATTACAACCAATAACCGCATGGAATTAACTGCAGTAATTCGTGCATTAGAAGCTTTAAAGCGTCCATGCCATGTTAAAGTATTTACTGATTCAGTGTACGTACAAAAAGGGATTACAGAATGGATTGTTGGTTGGAAAGCCCGTAATTGGCGGACT
>JANOHT010000049.1:0-3118 GCA_031406605.1 Methylotenera sp.
TCTATGCATACGTTCGCGACGCTGTTCAGTTTTTCTAACTGCATGTGGCAAATGATCCTGCATCAACTCAACAGCTTGAATCATGTTCATGTCGTGTAATGCAAAAGCGGTTGTGCGGGTGAGTATCGTGACATTGGGTAAGCGGCGTAATTCAGTAACAATTTTGGTTGTCCATGCCGCTGCATTCAAGCCGCCAATATTCATGTTCGGCATTGATAACAAGTAGCCACCAAGTTCAGATTGGTCATCTACCAGCAAAACTTTCAAACCGCTACGACCAGCCAATAATGCAGATAGCAAACCGCAAGCGCCACCACCAACCACCAATAAATCTACATGATGATGTTTGTGGTCATAGGTTTCAGTATCGGCATCGATAGGTGATTTTCCATAACCAGCAGCGCGACGAATGATGTTTTCGTAGAACGGCCACATTTTGACTGGAAACTTGAAGGTTTTATAGTAAAAACCTGCAGGCATAAAGCGTGAAAACTTGCCGCCTACGCTTTTTAAATCAAACGCTAAAGAAGGCCAGCCGCTGGTGCGTGCCGCTACCAATCCATCATACAGCTCAACTTGTGTGGCTTTTAAATCTGGTGTGGTACGTGCGCCTACATCGATTTGTACTAATGCGTTAGGTTCTTCAGCACCTGAACCGATAATGCCACGAGGGCGACCATATTTGAAGCTGCGCGCAACCACTTTAACGCCGTTAGCAAGCAAGGCAGAAGCCAGTGTGTCGCCTTGAAATCCTTGATAATTCGTACCATCAAAAGTAAAGTTCAATGGCTTATTTAAATCTACCCGGCTATTTTTGTGTTGAATCCTCGTTGTCATACAGCCTCTCCTGCGTCGTACATTTTACGCGCTTCTGCAAGTGTCCAAGCGCCAGCAATCGTGTGGTTAGCCGTATTGCGTTTTATTGCAAAAAACTTGCGACAGCCAGTGCTGTGTCCCCACATTTCCCAGTGCCAGCCTTTTGGGTTTTTTTTCATAAACAAGTAATCACCCCAATCTTCTTCGCTGACTGTTTCAGGTGATTCAGGCCGTGCAATGAATGCTTCACCACCGTAGCTGAACTCTTCTTCTTCACGCGCTTCACAACAATGTGGACATGTAATCACAAACATTATTTTTTCCTTTTACACTTTGTACTTTAAGCAGCCATTTTTCTAACAATTTTAATGTGCAACACCAGCAGCACCATGCTCGTCAATCAAGTGACCAGTATTGAAACGGTTTAGCGAGAACGCGGCATTAAGTGGGTGTGGCTCATCATGCGCAATGGTGTGCGCAAATACATTGCCTGAACCTGGCGTAGCTTTAAAGCCACCAGTACCCCATCCGCAATTAAAGTACAGACCTTTAACTTTAGTTTTACTGATAATCGGGCAAGCGTCTGGCGTGGTATCCACAATGCCGCCCCATTGCCGGTTCATGCGCACGCGCGAGAACATCGGAAACAGTTCGATAATCGCCGCTGCAGTGTGTTCAATTACGTGTGGGCTGCCGCGCTGGGCGTAGCTTAAATAGTGGTCGATACCCGCACCAATGACTAATTCACCTTTATCAGACTGGCTAATATAACCATGTACGGCATTCGACATCACTACCGTATCTAATATAGGTTTTAAAGATTCTGATACAAATGCTTGGAGTGGATGGCTTTCTAGTGGCATGCGGATGCCTGCCGCCTTTGCCATCACAGATGAATGACCAGCTGTCACACAGCCAACTTTAGAGGTTTTGATATAACCGCGACTGGTTTGTAAGCCTAGAATGGTTGAGTTTTGAATATCCATTGCTGAAACTTCGCAGTTTTCAATAATATCTACACCATAATTACTCGCAGCTCGAGCAAAGCCCCATGCAACGGCGTCGTGCCGTGCGACCCCACCACGTGGCTGAAAACTAGCACCCATAATGGGGAAGCGTGTATTGTTGGAAGTGTTAATCATTGGAATGCGGTCTTTAACTTCTTGTGCTGTAAGTACTAGCCCATCAACGCCATTCAAGTTATTAGCATTTACACGGCGCTCAATGTCGCGCATATCTTGTAGCGTATGACCTAAATTAAACACACCGCGTTGGCTAAACATCACGTTGAAATTGATGTCTTCAGTGAGGCCTTCCCAAAGTTTTAGAGAGTGTTCATAAAGCATCGCTGCTTCATCCCACAAGTAATTTGAGCGCACAATCGTTGTGTTGCGTGCCGTGTTACCGCCACCCAAATAGCCTTTTTCTAGCACCGCGATATTTTTGATGCCATGCTCTTTTGCAAGGTAATAAGCTGTGGCTAACCCGTGACCGCCAGCGCCAATAATCACAACATCGTAGCTAGGTTTAAGCTCAGGATTACGCCATGCGGGCGTCCATCCCTCGTGATTTTTTAACCCTTGGGAGAGTAGTTTCCAAATGGAATAATCTTTTTTCAAGCAGCCTCCGGTAATAGTTTTAGCGCTAGTAGTAGGGTGTTATTTTCACGCCTTGGCGTTGCGACAATGTGCTACATATGACTAATTCTTTACTGATTACGACATGTGTCGTTTTTGGTAAGCTGTGTTTGTCATTCCCTCTTTCCGCAACAAGGGTCTTCGATTTGCTAATCGCTAAGCACTTGCAAAGTCGTATGTGGGAATGACACAAGCGAGTAGATTTTAAGTTTGTGTAAATTGCGAATACTAAAGATAAAAAAAGCCACTACAGTCAGTTAACTGTAGTGGCTTTTTAGATGCTTAATATGACGCCTTAATTAAGGTGCTAACTAAACACCCAAATATTTTTTAACTGCAGGTAATCCAGGTTTGCCATCTACAGTTTGAACGCCATCTAGCCATTTATCCAATGCGGCTGGATTTTTCTTCAACCATGCTTTAGCGGCAACAGCAGGTTTCGCTTTTTCCATAATTGGCAACATGACTTGGTTTTCCATATCTAAAGAAAACTCTAAGTTAGTAATCAATTTATTCACGTTAGGGCAACGTGTCGCTAAATCAGTTGCAGTGACTGTATACACTTTTGCTTCACCGTAGTTTGCACCAAATACATCATCACCACCGCTTAAGTAGGTGATATTTTGTTGTACGTTCATCGGGTGCGGTGCCCAACCTAAAAATAC
>JANOHT010000055.1:0-33988 GCA_031406605.1 Methylotenera sp.
AATTGCGACCAGTGTGACAATTGCTTAAGCCCAGTTGATACTTGGGATGCTACGCAACCTGCTCAAATGGCTTTATCAACGGTGTATCGCACAGGTCAAAGATTTGGCGTCGTCCATTTGATTGATGTTTTGCTAGGAAAACCTACGCCAAAAGTTAGGCAATTTGGGCATGAACAACTTAGTACTTTTGGTATAGGCAAAGAAATCTCTCAACAACAGTGGAGTAGTGTCTATAGGCAGTTAGTGGCTGGTGGTTACCTTGAAGCCGATGTTGAAGCATTTGGTGGATTAAAGCTTACTGAATTCGCCCGACCTGTTCTTAAAAGTGAAACTGAAGTATGGCTACGTCGAGATACTGAAGTGACTAAACATAAAGTCAGCAAGGTTGGTCGAGGAGCCAGCGCTAAAGAAGTGTACACTGCGGTGAGCGATGACCCGCTGTGGTTTATCTTAAAAGATAAACGTACTCAACTTGCCCGCGAGCAAGGCGTTCCACCTTATGTTATTTTTCACGATAGTACGTTATTAGAAATACTGAACCGCCGCCCTAAAAACCTTGCAGAAATGAGTAAAATTAGCGGCGTTGGACAAGCAAAGCTAGAACGTTATGGAGAGGTTTTTTTGCAGGTGCTAGAAGAATGACTTGAGTAAGAGGTTAAAACAATTTAAGTCTAATTTTTACAGCGCAGAGGTATTTAAATTAGACATTTTACACAGGCTGTTTTTCGCTTAGTAAGCTGCAGAAACTGACTATTAGCGTGCATTGTTGAATGAAAAAAACAGCTGTATTGCCCTAGCCATATTGACACTAATCAGCCTCAATTATGATAAAAATGGGTATGAATATATTTCTTCTTCAATAAAAACGTTATGATTCACTGTAAAGTTCAAGCTTTTCATTGGCTTCTTGGTAAGTAGCATGTAAGTAATTGCAGCTTCGCTATAGCCACCAAACAAGTTCGTTTTTAATCCCACTTAATACAAGATAGATTGAAATTTAATACTCTTTCTAACAATTGATAGATAAATAATGCTTGCTCAGAAACAAATACATCAGAACCAACAAAGACATTTCCTAAGAGCCACAATCAGGTTTCTTAGTTATTTGTGTGCATTTTTTCTTGCCAGCATTGCTTATTGGGTCACTTCAAATTTTGGTAAGTCATCGCTTGAGCAAATTCTATATCATGCTCAGTTTGGAATGGAGGGCTTGGTTGATACTGACATTGGAATTGTAAAGAGCTTTGCTACTTTGTGTTTGGCATTGCCAATAACTGTTTCGTTGCTATTAGTTTTAGTTGAATACTCAATCGCTTTATATCTGGTCCACAGCTCAAAACATTGGTTTGCAAAACCAATGAAAGCATTCAACTTGCATGGTTTAAAGGTGTTTTATTGGTTTATCGGACATCGAGCACCTTTATATACGCTAATTCTCTGTTCAGTTTATTTTGCTTTGCAGTTTTCTATTAGCGCGTTTGTACACAACCAATTCGGTAAAGATTACTTTGCTGAACATTATGTTTACCCTGACACGATTAAAGTTGAAAGTATAAAACCTAAAAATCTAATGCTCATTTATGTCGAGTCATTGGAAGATACCTATAAGAGCAAAGCAATATTTGGTAAAAATTTACTTGCAAGCCTAGATAATCTTAAAGGCGTAAGTTTTAGTGCTTTTAAACAAGCACCAGGCACTCATTGGACCATCGCTGGAATCACATCAACGCAGTGTGGCTTACCGCTCAAAAATGTAAGTTTGTATGATGGCAACAATCAGGGTGAAAACATTAAATCTTTTTTACCTAACGCAGTTTGCCTAGGTGATATTTTGCACGATGCTGGCTATTACAATGTTTATATGGGTGGAGACGCATTAGCCTTTTCAGGCAAAGGTAAGTTTTTTAAAGATCATCATTATGACGAGGTATATGGTAGAGAGGAGTTAAAGCAAGGACTGATCGCTAAAGATATGAATTTTTGGGGTCTCTATGATGATGACTTATTTGTATTGGTTAAAGCCAAGCTTAAAGAGTTGCATGCTAAAAAACAGCCATTTAATTTAACCATTACTACAATAGATACACATGGCCCTGATGGTCATTTTTCAAAATACTGTAAAAGTCGCGGGGTTACAGAGTTCAAAGGCGTGGTTGAATGCACCTCTAATCAAGTAGCAAGTTTTATAGAGTTTATGAAGAAAAATGGCTACCTTAAAGATACTAATGTTGTAATTTTGGGGGATCATTTAGCAATGTATAACCCAATGCATAAAGAATTGGATAGCGCCAAAGAGCGTCATATTTTTAATCGTTTTATTTCGAATAAGATAATCACAAAAAATCGTGAAAATATTCTGCATTTTGATATGTTTCCTACTATTTTGGAATTCATCGGATTTCGAGTTGAAGGTGGGAAGCTAGGTTTAGGCTTTAGCGCTATCACCAAAAACATTGATTTGCCCCCAGCAAGCATTTATGAAGACATGAATAAAGACCTACTCAACCAATCTAAAAGCTACCTAAAACTTTGGAAAGAAAAATAAACAGCCAGTTATTAACCTAGCGTTAGGTTAGTCAAATACTGACTCCAAAAATGCATTGCATATTTAGCGCTAACATCAATGAGAAGTAATGCTAAACGCTGATGATAGGTTTATTTTTTCCAGTGTTCGAGCGATCTGAATCAGGCGCCTGTGCAAGTATCTGACATGCAAGCGCACTGATATAAGGCAATGATTGTAAAGCTAATAATGCCACCCAGAGTTGGGCATCAAAGTTTTCTATTCCCCTAGTAGTGATCATTGCCGTTGCGCAAATCACTAAAGCAACTAACAAAACCACTTCCTCTATGATTGGGCTTAAAACTGCCAGTTTCTTAGTCGTAACCTTGCCTTTAGAGGTCACCTTAAACACGCCATTCTTTTGAATAATTCCCATGATAATTCCACGCGCAATAGCGTGAGACAAACCTAAGCTTGCTAAAGATGCGCCAAAAATATCCTTCCACTCGCAATTCATCGTTTTACGATACAAGATAGGCCCTAATGCGGCCTTAATGATTAAAAAGCACAAAATAGGCGCAATCATAATGCTGACTGGTAGTGAAAATTCTTTGGGGAATGCAATCATTGCAATGCTCCAGCCGATGGATCCAATAGTAAAAACAAGTTGCAATGCATCGCCCAACCAACCAAACCAACCTGTTAAAAAGTGGTAACGCTGGCCAAATGTTAAGTTTGATTTACCTAATAACTTTGGAATATGATGTTTTAAAATCTGCATGGCACCAAAAGCCCACCTAAAACGTTGTGACTTAAGTGCTTTAAAATCAGAAGGTGTCAGCCCACGTCCAAAGGTGTCATCTACATAGCGAAGTTCGTAACCATCCTCCAATAGCCTCAATCCTAGTTCAGTATCTTCGCAGATACACCATTCAGACCACGCACCACTTTTTACTAATGGCTCACGACGAATTAATGTCATCGTACCATGTTGAATCAAGGCATTTCGTTCATGCCTGTGGTGCATGCCTATACGAAAAAACCCTTCAAACTCCCAATTACTCATTCGTCGGAAAAAGTTATTTTCCCACTCTCTATGTGCCTGTGGAGCCTGTACAACCGCAACGTTTTCCTCTTTAAAGTGTGGTACCAAATCAGAGAGCCAGTCTGGAGTAACGATGTAATCAGCATCAACGACACCAATGACTTCTGCATCAGGATGAGTTTTGCCAAGTGCGAAATTTAAAGCACCTGCTTTGAAACCTGGCCATTGTGGCAAGTGATAAAAGTGAAAATGATTGGGCATTGTAGACATGTATTCTGCTATCGGTTTCCACTTTTCCTCATCTTTTGTGTTGTTATCCACAACAATGACTTCAAAATTTGAGTAATTCAACTTAGCCAAGCTTTCAATGGTTTTAATCACCATTTCTGGAGGCTCGTTATAGCAAGCAAGATGAATCGAAACGAACAGCTCTCTATCACCAAGTGTTAATTTTGCACGTTGAAAAGTGCGCCACCACCGCTTTTTAAACATCACCTCACTGAACTCAACGCCATATATCATTAGTACAGCGGATGTGAGGAGCATCCCCATGATCAGTGCAATTAATATATTGAAATCCGTTAACGAATAGTAATAGTCCCCTGGCAGATTCCAAGCAATCACTAAAATAGTAACACACGCTTGTAATAAAACCGAGAGTGAAATCCTTCCGCCTAACCCCCAATTTCTAAAGCGAATCGCAATAAATAAAATAGGGAAAAAGGCAATGAAAGTAGCCCATGCAGCCTTGTTAATCCAGCGGTCATCTTTAGGTACAGCACCCTGAAGGCTATATTTTAAAGTGCGATCCGCACCAAACATGCCCCAATAAGAACCCGCCCAACCTTCGATATTTTTTTTCCATGGCTGGTCAAATGCTTCCATCAAGTAATAGTCATAGTTTTTATAAGCTGTCTTTGCGATAAATTCTCTAACAAAGTGTGCCTGATTAATTTTTGAGGGGACGGAAGCGCCAATCGCTGGGCCTTCACTCGGCCAGCCAACTTCTGTGATGACTATTTTTTTTCTGGGATAAGTTGCCATGAGCTCTTTATATTTTAATAAAGAATAATCAACAGCCTTTTCTACTGGTAATCCTTCATGATAAGGTAATAAGTGGACGGCAATATAATCCACATGCTTGACTAACTCAGGATTTTTTAACCAAATATGCCATGGTTCTGCAGTGGAAATTGGAATGCTCGACTTACCACGGACATCGTCAAGGTATCCGAACAATGCTTTTTTACTCATATCGTTACGCAATAAAACCTCATTGCCAACCAATGCCTGCTCAATATTTGGGTAAATCTTTATCTGTTCTTTTAAAGCGTTTATTTCGCGAATATTTGATTTTTTATCAGAACCAAGCCACGCGCCCGCTGTAATATAAAACCCCAAGTTGGATGCAAGTGGGGTCACCTCACTATTATCAAGAGCACTATATATTCGAATACGATTAGTAAGAGGTTTAAGCAATCTCAAGTCTGCTAGTAATTCAGCAGTACTCGGAAAATTTTTCTCTAGAGGACCTTGATCTTCTTGGAAACCGCTATACGCGAAACCACTTACTACTTGGGGAGCATTAATTAAAGGTAATGTACGATTGAATATCGCCCAAGCACTAAAATGAATTATGCCTACTATAAGTGTGAATGCTAAAGGGGTAATAATTCTTTTATTAAATAAAATCATCAAATCGATCAAAGGGTTATAGAAGTATAGTTTTAAGAAATCTTTCAGCTATTCTTATTATTTGGAGTAATACAGCATGTATTTTTCATGGTTAAATAAAGAGGATGTTTCTATAATTTTAAGCATCAAGTTACAATCTAGACTAATTAAATTTTAGAAATTAACATGAACAATAGATTTTTTGCATTAATGATAATTGTCACGATTAATTTCCTGTGGACAATTAATACTCTTGCTGCACCTAAAAAATTCACTGGTACTGATTATAGTGGAGTCTACTCATGCAAGGGTAGTAATGTAAAAATAGGTAATTATGAATTAATCGCTAATTTTGTAATTAACAAACCTAATAGTCGTGGAAACATAGGTAGCTATGACTTGATAATAGAAACTGAAAATTCTACTACCTATAGTGGGCAAGCAATAGCTAATGGAAACAATATGGCTATCACCATTGAAATTATCGACGGCAGCAATCAGGCCTACAGTACTGGTGTTGCTAATTTGAAGAAATTTAAACCTAAGCGTTTTAGCTACATCCATCATTATTATGAATCTAATCAGGCTATTAACCGTTCAGAAATCAATGACACTGGTAACTATGGCTCAGAAAATTGTGTAATGAAAAAGTCAAAAGTTACCCGATAGTCGGTTTTTATTTAATACCCGAAGGAAGATTTGCTAGAAGAAGTTTATTGCGCTCACCAATAATGAAGATACAGATAAATACAAAAGACCTATAGCGATTAAACTATAGGTCTTTGTTTTTATTGGTGCGCCCGGAGCGATTCGAACGCCCGACCCCTTGGTTCGTAGCCAAGTACAAAAAATTTAAAATAAACAATAAATTCAATTAGTTAAACTGATTTTTTTGTGGCATTAATTTTTAATATTTCAAAGTAATGTCCAGTATTTATCAATTTAAGAATAAATTTATGCCACAGATTTTGTGGTTAGTATGTACAAAGTAATTTATTAATCTTGATGATATACATTCCCACACTTATGCCAGTAGCAATAATTACGTTATTGGATGAAGATAGAATTTGGTTTAAGTCAGTAATTGGCTTAACAGGTATAACTCAATCACCTCGAGAAAGTAGGTATTGCGATTGGGTAGTTACTAAAAATGAGTTTTTAGAAATAGAAGATATTTCTAAAGACGTACTTCACTGCCAACATCCTCTAGTAAATGGTGAAACTAAATTTATGTTTTACGCAGGAGCTCCAATTACATTGCCACTTGGTGAAGGGCTTCATCTTTAGCGGCAATTAGAGCTGGTGTCCAAGAATATATAGTTACTTTGCCAGTACTATTTCTAGTTTTATGTCTTTGAACGTGTATGCCATCTTCTTTAAAGTGACGCGCAGGTTCTAATCTTAACAAATCACCTTGAGCAATTCCCGTTAATAGCTTCAATTTAATATAGGCTTGAACAACCGCGATACCACCCTCAGATTTCTTCGCTGGAAGAGACAGGCACTCTACGATTTCCCAATCTTCAACATAACGAACCCTTGGCTTTTCACCCTCAAGCCTTACCTCACCTTTAAAAGGGTGTTTATCTATTAAGCCCCATTCAACTGCTTTCGTGTAACTTGCCACAATGTGATTCAACAATCTTACACATATATATAAGTAATAAATGGAATCGATAGATACTAATTTAGAAAAAACGCTTACTCGTTCAAATGAGTTGCATGTAACTGAATGGCTTAAGTGCATAACCAATACTAAATAATTATTAGTCCTAAAAGGATATTGAATGAAATCAATATAAGTTTTAGTTTATGTAGAGTGGCGGACTCATAATCCGTTGGTGCTGTGTTCGACTCACAGGGGGGCCACCAAAAAATCAAAGGGTTAGCTTAATTGCTAACCCTTTTTTTGGTGAAAGTTCAACCGAGATTTAATCTAGCTAACGGATTGAGTTGATGTGTTTCTTGAGGATGCCCAGGTGATAAATGGGCATAACCTGCACGCTTAGTGCTAACCTATTAACGCTATTTTGATATATAGTTTTAACTGTTTATACTATTCTGTATGTTCAATTGACCTTGCGCTAGCATGCGAGTAAATTTAGTATGTTAACGTTGATTTTAAACATGCTAGGGGCATGCGACTTGATGATTCTATCTTTAAAAGTGCTTGTGTTCTAAACCAATACGTACATGGATTTATCCGCGATTTACAGGAAAACACCTAAAGGCCTGCGCGCTCGCGCCTTGCTTATTGGCGGTCTGTCATCACATTTAATGAAAGTGCTCACCCATGTTGATGGCATCTCCAGTGCCGAAACTATTCTGCAAAAATTTAACAAACTTACTCCGCAACAGCTGACCGCCGATTTAACACAGCTAGCGCAAGAAGGCTATGTTCGCCTCGCCACCGTGACCTCTACAGCCGATGACAGTTGGTCGGTAACGGTTAACTTTGAGCCGATGGTCGTGGAAGAGTTTCAAAGCGAAGAAGAGTTAGAAGTTTCAGCTCAGGCAAAAACTGCTGAGCAAACCCGTCAAATAGAACTAGAGCAAGCTAAGCAAGAGGAAGAGCGTCGCTTAGCTGCGCAGCTAAAAGCCGATAAAATAGCGTACAAATTGCGCGACAAAGAAAGAATCAAGGCTGAGACTAAAGTAATTGCGCAGCTAGAGCAAGAACGGCTGGCGTTAGAGGCGGCTAGGCGAGAAGCCGAAAGAGTCGAACAACAGCAAGCAGCTGAACGCGATGCTAAATTGGCAGAAGAAATGCGGCTTAAGGTGGAATTAAAGGCACGCGAAGTTGCAGAGCAGGCTGAAGCAGAGGCAGCCGCCAAAGAGAATGCAAGACGCGAGATAGAGCGCATTTCACGAGAAGCGGAGGAGACACAAAAAAAAGCAGATATAGAAGCCAAAGCTAAACAGGAAAGTGAGCGCTTGGAAGCGTTAAAACTGGCTAAGGCGGCGGAAGATGCGCGTCAAGCAGAACTGAAAGCGCAAGCTGAGTATCAAGCACAGTTAGAACAAGCGGCGAAGGCGGCAGCTGAACAGGCAAGAGTAGAGGCTGAAGCAGCAGCACAAGCTGCAGAAATAGAACGCATAGAAATAGCCACTGCGCTGCGCAAAGCTGAAGAAGATAGAAAAAATGCGGTGGCACAAGCAGAAGCGGAAAAATTAGAAGCCAAACGCCAACTCAAGGCTGAGCAAGATGCCCGTGCACAAGCAGAACGTAAAGCCAAAGAAGAATCAAAAGAGTTTGCTAGACAACAAAAATTAAAAGCGCAGGCAGAAGATTTTGAAGCGGCTGAAGAAGCTGCGTTTGAGGCTGAAGAGCGAGCTGCAGAAGCGGAAACACATCGTATACTAGAAAAAACTACCAAGCAGGCCACTGTAGATACAGGTAGAACGGACATTAAAAATGCAGCTATGACAGCAGCTGCCGCCATGGCTAGCATTCATGGCAAAGTACAATCTTTTATACCCGCTAAAAGAATCAAGCAATGGCTAGGGTCATTTACTAAAGTGGCATTTATTTATGTGCCAGTACTGCTGCTGCTGGTGTTGCTGTTGTTAAATTTTATTAGCTTAAGTTTCCTGATTAAACCTATCGAGCAAATGGCTAGTGAGAGTATAGGTGAGACAGTAGGGATTAAAAATGTGCATGCTTCGCTTTGGCCGCAGCCCAATTTGGTACTAGAAGATGTAGCGATTGGTACTGGTAATAACATCGAGGCTGTACATGTGCTGCCAGTGATCGCTAGTTTGTTTGAAGAAGTAAAGGTGGTGAAATCGCTGGTGATAGAAGGTTTAAACATTGAACAGGCCAGTTTTAGCCAGCCTTTGCAGTGGGTAAGCAATGCCAGCAAAGCTAAAAGATTAAAAGTTGAACAAATTAACCTTAAAAACCTTACACTGGTTATTCGTGATTTACAGTTAGAACCGTTTGACGGAAAAGTAACGCTGACGGATGCAGGTGCGTTAAGCTCGATAGAGTTGGCCAGTAGCAATAATGCGCTTTCAGTGCAGGTTTCACCGCAAGGTAATGATAGCGAAATTGTATTAAAAGCCACCAATTGGGCGCTGCCATTTAACCAAAAAATTGTGTTTGGTGCCTTAAATGCAAAAGGCTTGGCTAGCCAATATAAGCTCAATTTTAGCCAAATTGAAGGTGAAATTTTTGGCGGTAACTTGACGGGTCAGGCTAACATTGAATGGCCAGATGGTGCAGGCCAGTGGTTTAGCGCTGGTGAATTTAAGCTTTCAAATGCAAATACAGAGGCGTTACTAAATAATTTTGGTAGCGCGGTGACAATAGACGGCAAACTGGCATTGGATGCTCGTTTTTCTGGCAAAGCGCGTGAAGTGAGTAAACTGGCAAGTAATACCATCACAGATGCAAATTTTGATGTGCGTCAAGGGAGTATTCAGAGGATAGAGCTGGTGCGCGGAGTGTTAAGCCCAAGCGGGCAAACGCTCGCAGGGGATAACACAAACTTTGACAAGCTCACTGGCAGTATTACATTGAATCAAAACCAATATCAATTTAACAAGCTGGTGTTGGCTTCTTCGCAATTCAACGCCTACGGATTTATTAACATTAACGCCAATCAAGTTTTAACTGGTAGGGTGCATGCAGATTTGGCCGCGCAGTCACGCCATCTGAAGGCTAATTTTGGCATTATAGGCCGTGGCGAAGACTTAAAAAGCAATTAACTTGTTTGAGTGGACTCGTGGACACCGGTATTAAAGACTAAGGGCTCCTGCCCCACTGATTAGCTAATAGATTTACCTAATAATCATTGGAGATCATGCAGGATGGACTCTTGATACGGCCTCGGAGAGGCTTATAGCGCAGTTCAGTAAGAAAGAAAAATTAATAAGCGTAAGCTTTTACGTGATAAATAAAAAGTTTAAGGCCCCTTGCTGTTCGGCCTGTAGACATTTCACCATATCTTTTCTGTACTCGACGTGGTGAAAGCTACATGAATGAGAAAACTGGAAGTCCACCTGGGTGGAAAAGTTTGTGGTAACGGTTTTTTGTGCGACTTATAAAAGAAACTAAAGTAACAGAACATTTTACTGAGCATGATTTACGTGCAAAAGTTGCAAGTGATTCGGAGAGTTTACAGCGTGCTTCAGAGCTGTTGGCACATGCAGATCCAAGAACTACTGAGAGGATTTATCGGCGGAAAGCAACAGTAGTTAAACCGATGAAATGAGTACATTTTTGAAATCTATGCCACAAATAGGATTCTATGCCACAAAAGAAAAGGCTCACATCTCTGTGAGCCTTATTTTTTGGTGCGCCCGGAGCGATTCGAACGCCCGACCCCTTGGTTCGTAGCCAAGTACTCTATCCAGCTGAGCTACGGGCGCATGGGCAGTATTATACGACATACTGCTTATTTCTAAAAGTAAAATTACCATTCTTTTAGTTGGCGGAGAACGAGGGATTCGAACCCTCGATACAGGGTTAAGCCCGTATGCTTCCTTAGCAGGGAAGTGCCTTCGACCACTCGGCCAGCTCTCCGTTTAATTCAATTTCACTAGTTGTTACTTAATATTAGTCTTCACTAATAAGGGCGCGATATTACTTGATTCACGCCCAAAAATCAATCACAAAACAGTGACTAATTGTTACAAATTAACTTATCTATTGCAAACTCGCTTAAGCTTCTTCTAATTCAAAGGCTTTGTGCAATACACGTACAGCTAGCTCTAGATATTTTTCATCAATCACCACGGCAATCTTGATTTCTGAGGTTGAAATCATTTGAATGTTGATGCCTTCTTCAGCTAGTGTGCGGAACATTTGGCTTGCAATACCTACGTGTGAGCGCATGCCTACGCCAACCACAGATACTTTGGCGATTTTATCGTCGCCACTGATTTCGCGCGCGCCAATATGACCTTGTACTTTGTCACGCAGGATAGCTAAGGCTTTGCCCATTTCATTTTTATGCACAGTGAATGTGAAGTCGGTAGAGCCGTCCGCGCCAACGTTTTGAATAATCATGTCGACATCGATATTAGCATCGGCAATTGGTCCTAAAATTTGATAAGCAATACCTGGTTTATCAGGTACGCCTAACACCGTAATTTTGGCTTCATCGCGATTAAATGCAATACCTGAAATTATTGGATCTTCCATTTCGTTTTCCTTACCGTCTTCTTCAAATGTGATGAGTGTTCCGTCGCCTTCTTCTTCAAAGCTAGAAAGCACACGTAATTTAACTTTATATTTTCCTGCAAATTCAACAGAGCGTATTTGTAATACTTTTGAGCCTTGACTCGCTAATTCGAGCATTTCTTCAAACGTGATTGATTTCAAGCGCCGCGCTTCAGGCACGACTCTAGGGTCGGTGGTGTAAACACCATCAACATCCGTATAGATCTGGCACTCGTCAGCACCTAATGCTGCTGCCAATGCAACGCCAGTGGTGTCAGAGCCACCGCGACCAAGCGTGGTGATGTTGCCGTCAGCATCAACGCCTTGGAAGCCAGCTACTACGCAGACATAGCCTGCATCCAAATCAGCTTTAAGGTTGTGCTGGTCAATATTTAAAATACGCGCTTTGGTATGTGCATCGTCCGTTAAAATTTTAACTTGTGCACCAGTGTAGCTTTTCGCTTTGATACCAAGCTCGATTAAAGCCAGTGCTGTCATGCCGATAGTGACTTGCTCACCAGTTGAGACGATTGCATCTAACTCGCGCGGGTCAGGGTCTTCCATCAACTCTTTTGCAAGTGAAATGAGCCGATTAGTTTCGCCGGACATCGCAGAAACGACCACTACGATTTGATGCCCCATCGCTTTATAACGTGCCACACGGCGTGCCACGTTACGGATGCGCTCTGGATTTGCAACTGAAGTGCCACCATATTTTTGTACAATTAATGCCATTTTCAACTCTTTTAAATTACGCTAATTAAATTTTATTTGACTTAAAACTTTACGACTTAACTGCTTGGTTAAACCAACTTACCAGAAACCCATTCATTTACGCTGGCAAGTGCCTGTGGCAATTTGCTGGCATCTGTACCGCCTGCCATCGCCATGTCTGGCTTGCCGCCGCCTTTGCCACCTACTTGCAGCGCAACGAAGTTAACTAATTCCCCAGCCTTAATTTTGCCGATTAAATCTGTTGTAACGCCTGCAGCTAAACTCACTTTACCGTCATTTACACTTGCCAATACAATTGCAGCGAATTTAAGTTTGTCTTTCAACTTATCCATTGTCTCACGCAGCGTTTCTGCATTCGCGCCATCCAATGTCGCGGCTAACACTTTGATGCCCGCAATATCAACTGCCTGTGCGGCTAAATCATCGCCTTGAGAGGAAGCGAATTTAGACTTTAAACGCGCCAGCTCTTTTTCTAATGACTTGATATTGTCAGTGAGTTGAATTGCCTTGTTCGCAAGTTCATGCGCAGGCGCTTTAAGCGCGCTAGCTAATTGGGCAATCAAGGCTTGCTGATCGTTAATTAACTTTAACGCGCCTTCACCAGTGGTGGCTTCTAAGCGGCGCACACCAGCAGCTACGCCGGATTCACTATAAATCTTAAATAGCCCAATATCACCAGTGCGGCTTACATGCGTACCACCGCATAATTCGCGTGATGAGCCAATATCTAGCACACGTACTTCGTCGCCATATTTTTCACCGAACAACATCATCGCGCCAGTTTTTTGCGCAGATTCAATGTCCATCACTCTTGCTTGTGTAGCCGCATTGGCAAGAATTTCAGCATTGACGATTTGCTCGACACGCGCTATTTCCGCATCGGTCATTGGTGCGTTATGGACAAAATCGAAGCGCGTTTTTTCTGTATCAACTAACGAGCCTTTTTGCTGCACATGTGCACCTAATACTTCACGCAATGCTTTGTGCATCAAATGTGTCGCTGAATGGTTGCGCATGCTGTTAGCGCGCGCTTGCATATTCACTTTTGCGGTAATTTGGTCGCCAACTTTTAATGTACCAGTTTTGAGTGTGCCATGGTGGCCGAAAACAGCTGCCTGTATTTTTTGAGTATCTTCCACGGCAAAAATGCCTTCAGTGCTACGAAGCTCCCCGATATCGCCAACTTGTCCGCCAGACTCGGCATAGAATGGTGTTGTATCTAGCACGACTATGCCTAAGTCACCTTCATTTAAGCTGTTTACAATAGAGCTGTCTTTATACAAAGCGAGTACTTTTGCGCTAGTTTCTAAGGTGTCATAGCCTTTAAAGTCTGTGTTTTCGCCGCTGTAATCCAAGTTAGCCGCCATCTTGAATTTACCTGCAGAACGAGCTTGTTCTTTTTGTATCGACATTGCTATATCAAATGCCAAATCATTAACTTTAAATCCCCGCTCGCGACATATATCGGCTGTTAAGTCGAGTGGAAAACCATATGTATCGTGTAATTTAAATGCTAACTTACCATTAAATATCTCGGTGCCAGTTTTTTCCATTTCTGACAACTCTGTTTCTAAAATTGCCATGCCATTTTCAATGGTTTCAAAAAAACGTTGTTCTTCATTTTTGAGAATATCGGTAATACGTGTTTGTTCGGTTTTCAGTTCAGGGTAGGCATTGCCCATCTCGATAACTAAATCAGCCACCATCTTGTGGAAAAACGCTGTTCTACAACCTAACTTGTAACCATGGCGAATCGCACGGCGGATGATGCGGCGTAGTACATAACCGCGGCCTTCATTGCCTGGAATCACGCCATCAGCAATTAAAAAGCTACACGCACGAATATGGTCAGCCAATACTTTTAAGCTTGGGCTAGTTAAATCAGTCGTTTTAGTTTCACGCGCCGCGGCAACAATTAAACTTTGAAATAAATCAATTTCGTAATTCGCATGTACGTGTTGCAACACAGCAGATAAGCGCTCTAAGCCCATGCCAGTATCGACGCTAGGTTTAGGTAGTGGATGCATTACACCAGCTTCATCGCGATTGAACTGCATGAACACGTTGTTCCAAATTTCAATGAAACGGTCGCCATCTTCATCCGGGCTGCCAGGAGGTCCGCCGAAATGACTTTCGCCGTGATCATAGAAAATTTCAGTACATGGGCCGCATGGGCCAGTATCACCCATCATCCAGAAATTGTCAGAGGCGTAGCGTGCACCTTTGTTGTCGCCAATACGGACAATACGTTCGGCTGGCACGCCTATGGTGTTGTGCCAAATGTCGTAAGCTTCATCGTCATCGGCATATACAGTAACGGTGAGCTTATCTTTGGGTAGTTTAAAAACTTCTGTGAGCAGTTCCCATGCGTAAGCAATGGCATCCTGTTTGAAGTAATCGCCAAAACTAAAGTTACCCAACATTTCAAAAAACGTATGATGACGGGCAGTGTAGCCTACGTTTTCAAGGTCATTATGCTTGCCGCCAGCGCGCACACATTTTTGGCTGGTGGTTGCCCGCGTGTAAGGACGTTTATCAAAGCCCAGGAAAACATCTTTAAACTGGTTCATCCCTGCATTGGTGAACAGCAGCGTTGGGTCGCCATGCGGTACTAGTGAGCTGGACGCAACAATTTGATGACCTTTGGAGGCGAAAAAATCAAGAAATGCTTGGCGAATTTCGTTGCTGCTGGGATTACTACTTAGTTTAATGGTCATCTTTTAATTATCACTGGCTTATTCGTTGCTTAATTTGTCACTACTGTTATTGAGTGCTTTTTTAATAATGTCAAAGCCAAATCCGCGGCTTTGTAAAAATCTTGCTTGCCTTGCCCAGTCTTCTCGGCTTTTAGGACTTTCTTTATATTTTTTCCTGCATATTTCACGTGCGTGCTCAAGCTCATTTACTTTGACGGTAGCCACTGCGCTGGCAATCAATTCATCGTTCACGCCTTTTTCGCGCAACTCATTAGCGACACGTGCACTGCCAAATTTGTTTTGTCTTGCGTGTACTAATTGTTCAGTAAAACGCGCGTCTGACAGCCAGCCGCGCGCTTTAAAATCATCTAAAATTGCGGCTATATCGTCGGTTTCTTCGGCAAAAGCTTTAAGCTTTTTACCCAGTTCAACGTATGAGTACTCACGTTTACCTAGGTAGTCTAGCGCCCGTTGCCGTAAACTTTTGGGTTGGAAGTCGATTATATGGCCTCGTTACAAATAGCGCAGACTATCAATCATCTTCAGCGCGAACTGCAGGCAAGCCTTCACTTAACGCTTTCATGTTGGCGCGAATTTTTGCATCAATTTCGTTAGCAATCGCTGGATGCGCTTTGAGATAGTCGCGTGAGTTATCTTTACCTTGACCAATTTTTTCGCCATTGTAGCTATACCATGCACCTGCTTTTTCTACAAACTTTGCATTCACGCCAAGCTCGATGATTTCACCTTCACGCGAAATACCTTCGCCATACAAAATGTCAAATTCAGCTTGTTTGAACGGAGGTGCAACTTTGTTTTTAATCACTTTAACGCGTGTTTCTGAGCCGATGACTTCATCACCTTTCTTAATCGCTCCAGTACGGCGAATATCTAAACGTACAGATGCGTAGAACTTAAGCGCATTACCACCAGTGGTAGTTTCTGGGCTCCCGAACATCACGCCGATTTTCATACGGATCTGGTTAATGAAAATCACCATCGTATTGGTACGTTTGATGTTTCCCGTTAACTTACGCAAAGCTTGGCTCATTAAACGCGCTTGCAAGCCCATGTGGCTGTCACCCATTTCGCCTTCAATTTCAGCGCGTGGTGTAAGTGCAGCAACCGAGTCGATCACGACAATGTCAACAGAGCCTGAACGCACCAACATATCTACAATTTCAAGCGCTTGCTCACCAGTGTCTGGCTGTGAAATCAATAAATCAGGTACGTTAACACCTAATTTAGCCGCATATTGTGGATCTAATGCATGTTCAGCATCAATAAACGCAGCTACACCACCGGTTTTTTGCATTTGTGCGATTACTGAAAGCGTTAAGGTAGTTTTACCAGATGATTCCGGACCGTAAATCTCAATCACACGGCCACGTGGCAAGCCGCCTATACCTAGTGCTATATCAAGACCTAATGAACCTGTAGAAACCGCTTGAATATCTTCACCAATATCGCCATCACCCATCCGCATAATAGAGCCTTTGCCGAATTGCTTTTCAATCTGTGCTAATGCTGCGGCAAGTGCTTTACTTTTGTTGTCATCCATGTGGTTTTGCCTTTGTATTTTTTAAGTTTTTATCACTTTAATAAGCACGTAATTATTTCATAAATCAAGGCTTAACGTAAGCGTAATTAACGTTTCTAATGTGTGAGTAACTGATTGTTTTCGAATAGTTTCACGATTACCTGTAAAGCGCATTGTATGAGTGCTGAGATGCAGATTGGATTGATTGTTAGGTTGTTGTTTATTGGCTTGCAAATTCTTTAGAGCAAAACCAAAGCATACAGTGCCAACTGGTTTGTCGTCAGTGCCGCCATCTGGCCCTGCAATGCCGGTAATACTGGCAGTGATGTCTGCAGCACTGTTGTTCAACGCACCTAGCGCCATCGCTTTTGCTGTTTGTTCGCTCACAGCACCAAAGCTTTCTAGAGTTTGCTTGGGCACATCTAGCATCTCTAATTTGGCTTGATTGCTGTAAGTAATAAATGCGCGGTCAAACCAATGAGAACTGCCCGCAATTGAGGTGACAAATTGCGATGCCATGCCACCAGTGCAAGATTCCGCAAGCGCCAGCTTCAAGCCACGTGCCTTGAGTAAATCGCCTAAGTGATTAGCTAATTCCAGAAGCGCGTGATCATCCATATGGTGTTAACCATAGCAAGATTCTGAGGCAAGCAATGGTATAGATGGCGGCGAGTAAGTCGTCAAACATTACACCAAATCCGCCTTTTAGTTTGGCGTCACATTGGCGTATTGGATATGGCTTCCAAATATCGAATAGCCTGAATAATAGAAATGCAGCTAGCCACCATTTCCACAGCATCGGCGTGCAAGTAAGCACTAACATCATGGCGACTATTTCATCCCACACAATACCGCCATGATCCGCAACACCGAGCGCTTTACCTGTTGTGCTACAAAAATAAATACCTATTACAAAAAGTGCAGCAATGATACAAAGTTGTAGTGGAAAACTATAACTAGCAATTAACCAAAACAAAGGTAAGCCAATTAAGGTGCCAAATGTACCGGGTGCTTTTTTTGCGAGACCGCTGCCAAAACCTAGACCAAAGAAAAAGGCTGGGTGTTGAAATAAAAGCTTTAAATTGGGTTGATTCTTTTTTGAAGCGTCAATTGAAATGGTCAAAACCGGTTTCCTTAATGCTTAAAACCTCATTATCAATGCCATGCACAATTAGCGCTTGATGATGTGTTATCTGTCCAATATTGCTTAATTTCAAATCAAGACGTTCGCTTAATAAGACGATCTCAGCGTGTCTTTCAATTGGCGCTGTAAAGCAGAGTTCATAGTCGTCACCACCAGCTAATATCATTTGTTGAGTAAGTTGATTCGGGTAATAATTTTTCATTACATTCGATAGGGGTATAGCTTGCAATTGTATTGTCGCCCCCACTTTGGATGCCTCTAGAATATGACCTAAGTCCGCCAATAAGCCGTCTGAAATATCAATCGCACTGTTTGCAATGTTGCGTAAAGCTAAGCCTAGCTTGACTCTCGGTTGGGGGGTGTGTAGTGATTTTGAACAGCTTGTAAATTCACGCTCAGTGAGTTTGAGCTTATCTTGCATATGCGCCAGCGCCAGAGCAGCATCACCTAAAATTCCCGACAGCCAAATTTCATCTCCAACCTTGGCACCACTACGTTTTATAGCATAGCCTCGTGGCGTTTCACCCATGATTTGTACACAAACAGTTAAGGGGCCGCGTGTGGTATCACCGCCGATTAAATCTATATTGAACGTTTTAGCGCATGCAAAAAACCCATCCGAAAACTGGCTTAACCACGCTGCATCGTTATGCGGCAACGCAATCGCTAATGTGGCCCATTTTGGATTTGCGCCCATGGCAGCCATGTCTGAAACATTAACTGCAAGAGATTTCCAGCCTAATTTAAAAGGGTCTGCATCTGCAAAAAAGTGAGTGCCCGCTACTAGCATATCTGTTGATATAGCAAGCTCTAAACCTTGTGGCACAGAAATTAAAGCAGCATCATCACCCACACTTAAATTGGTATGGTGGGTCGCGCGTATAAAGTGCTGATGGATTAGATCGAACTCAGACATATTGTTTAATCAGCAGATCTAATGGCTGATTTTGGTCTGAATGCTTTAACGATTGCTTCATTCGTTTCAAGGTAAGGCATGGGGCGATCTGCGGTCGCCAATAAGTCTAAGCAATAAGGTACAGCAGAAAATATGCCGTGTACCTTAATAGCTCCTGTATCATCTTTCAGGCCTTCCAGTGTCTGTGCAATCGCTTTTGGTTGGCCGGGTAAGTTAATGATTAAACATTGCTTGCGAATCACTGCAACTTGTCTGGACAGAATAGCCGTTGGTACAAAGCTCAAACTGATTTGGCGCATTTGTTCACCAAAACCTGGCATCACTTTGTCAGCAATATTCACGGTAGCTTCTGGTGTCACATCACGTAAAGCCGGCCCTGTACCACCAGTCGTTAAAATTAAATGGCAGCCTTCAACATCCACCAAATCGATTAACATCGCCTCAATATCCTCTTGCTCATCGGCTATTAACCTTGCCACTATTTGTAGTGGTGTGAGCAGTGCGCTATCAAGCCAACTTTTTAAGGTTGGAATACCGAGGTCTTCATATACGCCGCTACTTGCACGGTCGCTAATTGAAACTAAACCAATTTTAATGAATTCTTTTGTCATTCTTGTGTCATTAGTAGTACGCTAAACCTTAATCATACCATTATCAATAATAAAGGACTTTTTCATGGTGCCTACTCACTATTATATAAGTAAAAATTCAAACATATCTGCCGTTAGGGCATTACCAGCAACGAGCATTCAGAATAAAAAAATTGTTATTGGATTGATGTTATTCAGTTTACTTGGGTTGGCCTCTTTATTGGCTACCACGCAGGTAAGCGCAGCTGAGGTGAATTTATACGCAAAAAATTATAAAGAACAAAATACTTACCATCTAAAGTCGCAAAGCGCTAATCCAGATACACAAATGTTTGTGAGTAACCATAAGGACGAAGACAATATCAGTATGCTTGAACGCGGCTATGACATGATGGGTTCATCAGGTTTTGAAGCGGCTGATGTGTCAGCTGATTATGCTTTGCAGCATGCAAAAACTATTAAGGCTGATACCGTATTGGTTTATAGCAAATATGGTTCAGCTAAAACTGGTAGCAGTAAAATGGAGTTGATTAAAGAAGCTGCTAAAAACGGTGGTGAAATTGATGCTAAAGACTTGGTAGAAGAGCCTACAAAGTATGTATATTATGCGAGCTATTGGGCAAAGTTGCCGATGCCTATGTTTGGTGTGCATGTTATTAAACTCATTAAAGCGTCCGATAATAAAGATGAAAGAGCAAAAAATGCTGCAGAAAAAGGCTTAAAAATTATTGCTGTTATTAAAGAATCGCCAGCAGCTGTAGCCAATATCGTTAAGGGTGATACGTTGCTGAAAATTGGTGACGTTGAGCTAGTGAAGCCAGATGATTTATTTGCAGCTGTAAAGCGCTATGAAGGTCGAACTGTACCTGTAGAGTTGGAGCGAGGTGGTGAGGGTTTGAAAATTTCAGTGGCCTTAAATTCACGTAAATAAACATTAGTAAATCCATTAAAAAAGCCTGTGTTTAGCAGGCTTTTTTAATGGCAACTGCAAAGAGTTAATTAGAAGATATCACCAAATTAAGAGTAATGTTGCAGCAATCATAGTTGGCGGTAGTGCGCCTAAGAACAGCTGAGCCGCACCAATCGAACTATCATTAAAGCCTTGCTTAAGTAGCGCGGCGCCAGCGGGGTTGGGCGCATTGGCAATAACGGTTAAACCGCCACCAGCAACTGCGCCAGCCATCAACATATATTTAGCTTCATCAGATAACCCAACAATTTGTGACCCAAGAAAAGTCAGTGCGGCATTGTCAGTAATGGCAGTGAGTGCTGTGGCCCCAAAGAAAAGTTGTAATGGTGCCAAGCTTGATACAATCGGTTGTAGCCACCATTGCTGCATGCCGCCAAGCACTACTAGGCCCGCAAGAAAGAAGCCAACCAGTAGACCTTCTTTGAGAATAAGTGGTGATTGGTGGCGTTCATAAGCTTGAGTAAAGCCGAGGAATAGTAGGAATAAACCGAAAAATATGACAGGGTGGTGCGCAAAAATAACAACACTTACTAAAAAAGTGAGGTGAATCATACTTACCATTAACGGGATTTTGGCTTTCTTTACTGTTTCTGTAGAGTTTTCTATATTGGTAATATGTTTGCGCAACATGTAAGTAATAATTGTGGCATTAATGAATACCGCTATCGCCGCTTTCCAGCCGAAAGTGCTGGCCATAAAGGTTGAGTCCCATTGCCATGCGGCTGCTACCATAAGTACAGGTGGAGCTGCGTAAGAGGTTAGCGTACCACCGATAGATATGTTGACAAAAAGTACGCCCAGCGCTGCATATTTCAACCATTCTGGTATGCCTTGCTTAAATACTTGAGGTGCTAGCATTAAAGCTGCAATTGTCATTGCAGCAGGTTCTGTAATGAAAGAGCCAAGTAGTGGTACTGCTGCTTGGCTTAGCCAAACTTGCGCTGTTATGTTGTTAACTGGGGCTATTTTAGCGGTTGTCTGAATCAAGCGTCTCACCATATCAATGATGGGTCGCGAGGCAGCCACTACCATAATGACAAAAACAAACATCGGTTCGGTGTAGTGCCTAGACTCTACATAGGTAATTGCTTGGTTACCACCAGAAAAAATGGCGAGCAGTGCGATGAGAATAAATGCCCAAAAACCAAAGACTACTTCCACTTCGCCAAGTAAGTGAAATAGACCTGCGTGGTTAGGATGGCGGTTAGCTAATATCTCGAATGATTTTGCAGTAAAAGTGTGTAATAAGGCTAATGCAAAGACAATGACTGCAACAATTTCCATACGATGATCCATCAACTTAAACTACTCGTATCTGGTAATTATTGGCGTATCGTCTGAATTGTCATCTGCACCGTCTGCAATATCACCCTGTGTTTGGTTGCCGGTAATGTCGCGCAGTAGCTTGAAAATCTCACGGCTACTTTTTGGCGGTTTATTTGCTGCTAGTTCTTTTTGTGCATTACGAATTAAAGTACGTAACTGTTGAATGTCAGTCTTTGGATGTAGTGCAATAAACTCTGCCAACACGTTGCTGTCTGCAATCATGCGATCACGCCAGCGCTCTAATCCATGAAAATAAGCATTTTCAGCAGTATGTTTACCGTCCCAACGTGCAAGTTGCTCAAGGATCGGCGCGTTATCAATCTCACGCATCAAACGGCCTAAATATTGGCGATGGCGCCTGATTGCGCCGTTGGCAGTAATTTTTTTGGTGTCTAAAACAGCGGTTAATACTGCATCAGGTAAATCTAACTTGAGTAATTTGTCTTTAGGGAGCTCAGATAAACGTACACCAAGTTCCTGCTGCGCATCTGCTTCGGCTTTGAGTTTGGTTTTGCTGATTGGCTCTTCGGCGTCTAGCTTAGCGCTTAAATTGGCATCATAACTAAAATCAATGCCGGTATTTGTCTTTTTAGGTTTCATGCTGCGGTATGATAGCATTTTTTAGTAACTATTTTTAGCGCTCATGCTTTGGGTGCCAAGTGAGAGATGAAAAAGTAATGGCAGATTCAGGGTTTAGTTATTCATTAGATGAAATTAAGCAGATGTCGGAAGATGTGCTGAAGGTAGCAAAATCACACGGTGCTAGTGCGGGCGAGGCAGAGTTAAGTTTGAGCATAGGGCAAAATGTTTCTGTGCGCTTGAACGAAGTTGAAAATATTGAATACAACCGCGATAAAGGCATGTCGGTCACCGTATATTTTGGGCAGCAAAAAGGCCATGCAAGTACTTCTGATTTAAGCCCGCAAGCCCTTAAAGATACCGTTGCTGCTGCATGCAACATTGCAAAATACACTGCTAAAGATGAGTTTTGTGGTTTGGCAGATGCCAACTTAATGGCAACTGAGGTTTTGGATCTAGACTTGCATCATCCCTGGAATATTTCTGTTGATGAAGCGATGGCAATTGCAAGGGAATGTGAAGCTGCAGCTTTGAATGTAGACCCACGTATTACTAACTCAGAAGGTGCGAGTGTTTCTTTAGGCTCAGGCTACTTTGCTTACAGTAATAGCCATGGCTTTACCGGCGGTTATCCAAGTTCACGGCATAGCATCAGTTGTTCAGTGATTGCAGAATCAGAAGCTAGTATGCAACGTGACTACTGGTACAGCACAGCACGAGATGCAGCAGATTTAGAACCGGCCACTGCAATAGGTAGAAAAGCAGGTGAGCGCACGGTGCGTCGTTTGAACGCCAAAAAAATTAAAACCTGCCAAGTGCCAGTATTATTTGAAGCTACATTGGCTAGTGGTTTGATTTCATCTTTGATTAGTGCAATTTCAGGCGGAAATTTATACCGTAAATCATCATTCTTATTAGATAGTTTGGGTAAGCAGGTTGCAAGCCCGCTACTTAATATCTACGAAGAGCCACATTTGAAAAAGGGTCTAGCCAGCAGCCCATTTGATAGTGAAGGTGTTGCCACCCGTGCTCGACAATTGGTTAAAAATGGTACGTTGCAGGGTTACGTTCTGGCCAGTTATTCTGCAAAAAAATTAGGTATGCAAACTACCGGAAATGCAGGTGGTAATCATAACTTAATCGTAGAATCTAGTGGTGATGATTTTCTAGGGTTGCTCAGTAAAATGGGTACAGGTCTGTTCGTAACTGAGTTGTTAGGCAGTGGTATCAACATGGTAACGGGGGATTATTCACGTGGGGCAGCGGGATTTTGGGTGGAAAACGGCGTAATTGTGCATCCGGTAGAAGAGATTACTATTGCAAGCAATATGGCCGATATGCTAAAAATGATTGTAGGGATAGGTACTGATGTGATCGTTCAAGGATCAAAACAGGTTGGTTCTATTTTGATAGAGCGTATGACGGTGGCGTGTGAATAATCTGCTTTGACGTGTGAATAATGAGCTTGCTCATATATTCCACGGGCAAGCCAAATACTGGTTTAGCAGATATATTCCACGGACAAGACCTTTACGGTTTTTAGGCGAGCGAATAAAATAGGTTATGCAAAGTGAATAGATAAAAGCGCTAGCAATAAATAAAAGCCCCTGTCAGGGGCTTTTATTTATTGGCAATCTTACTTACTTACTGCTGTTTCCGCATCCACTTCATCAAAATCATCTTTAATAGTATTTTTTGATGCTGCACCATCTTGCACCATGCTAGCACGTCTTTGCAGATAGGCATCGCGGGTAAACGCATAAGGATCTAACGAGGCCTCGTCAACCAAGTCAGTAGCGGTTAGAAGCTCAGCTCGTTTGTCTATAAGTTGAGCAGCACGTAATTGATTATGTAACCTAACTTGACCAATATTGTGTGTGTAAGCGACTGGATCAGTGGTTGCTGTGTCTACTACCAATCCTGTTGCGTCACGAAGACTAGATGATCCTAAGATTGGCAATACTAAGTAGGCTCCGTTGCCGAGACCCCAATAACCTAGCGTTTGTCCAAAGTCTTCTTTACGTTTTTCAATGTTATCCATACTGGCTACGTCAATAAAACCAGCTAAACCAAATGTGGTATTAATGACAAAACGCCCAGCATCAGTAAATGCATGTGCGAATTTTAACTGAAGCAAATCGTTTACTACCGTGGTGATAGCACCTAAGTTGCTAAAAAAGTTATTGAAACCCTTACGCACAGGAGAGGGCGCTACCTTTTTATATGCAGTAGCTACCGGTTTTATTACAGCTTTATCTGTGATGTCGTTAAATTTGTAGATGCCGCGGTTGATGCCCTCAAGTGGGTCTTTATTGCTTTGTGAAGCGCAACCTGACAGCGTAAAAGCAAACACAATGGCAATCACTAGACTTGGTATTTTTATATACATTTTTATATTTCTTTTTACGTAATGACACTTGTATAGAATTATTCATGACTGCATGATTTCTGTCCACTGATATAAATTTACTGCTGAGGGCAGCTAGATTTAATGTTGCGTAAATACAACAAAATTTATTGTGTTAACAGCATGCTTAATGATCAAGCTATTTTTCGATAACTTGAGTCGAACTGCCTTTATATAGACTTAATGTTAACGTTCTTTGTAACGCGTGATCAATCACAGGTAGAGGATAGTTCTTTCCTATACACAAGGCCAATGTTTGTAGTCGAGGCGGTGGTATTAACCATGGCGCGTGTATTTCTTTGTCGTTGCAATTGGTTAGCTCAGGTACATATTTACGAATGAACTTACCCTGATTGTCAAAGCGTTCACTTTGGGTAACGGGGTTGAAAATTCTAAACCATGGTTGTGCGTCGCAACCTGTACTAGCTGCCCATTGCCAGCCGCCGTTGTTGGCACTTAGGTCAAAATCTATCAATTTTTCTGCAAAATAACGTTCTCCCCAGCGCCAATCAATGAGTAAGTCTTTTACTAAAAAACTTGCCGTAACCATACGCAAACGGTTATGCATAAATCCGGTAGTGTTGAGTTGCCGCATTGCTGCATCCACTAATGGATAGCCAGTTTTTCCATCACACCAAGCTTGAAATAGTGTCACATCGTTCGGGAATGCTAGTGCCTCGTACTCTGACTTAAACGCTTTTCCATTAGCGACATTTGGGTTGTGATGCAATATTTGAAAGTAAAAGTCGCGCCATATCAGCTCATTAAGCCAGGCTTGGCTGCCGAGATTGGCAAACTGCATAGCCTCACGGGCCAAATGACGAATAGATACAGTACCGAATCGCAGATGCACGGATAGATACGACACACCCTTAATTGCAGGGAAGTCGCGCGCTTCTTTGTAGCGGCTCATGCGCTGCTTGAAGTCATCAAATAGCGCTAGCCCACCTTTCATGCCGGTAGGAAGACGCATACTGGACAAGTTGGTGCGCTGAAAGCCCATGCTTTCCAAACTAGGTAAAACGCTAACTGCAGGTTTGGCAAGGTGTTGCGTATAACTATCAACTGGATAAGGCCTGAGATAGAAGTCATTTACAGTCTTAAGCCACATATTCTTGTAAGGGGTGAACACGCTGTAAGGTTTACCCGCCAAGCTTAAGATTTCACTTTTTTCAAAGATGACTTGGTCTTTGTAATGGTGGAAAGCGATATCATTTTTTTCTAGTTCGCTAGTGACATATGCATCACGTGCAATTGCACTGGGTTCATAGTCATGATTGGTGAAGACGGCTTCAACTTGTAGCGAGTGTGCTAGTTGTGGAATTTCGTTCTGCGCCTTGCCGTGTATGACAATGAGGTCACCACCTTTTGCCTGCAGGGCGGTTTTTAACCCGTTTATACTTTCCCAGATGAATTCAACGCGGCGATCCGCCTTATCTTGCAGATGGTCGAGGATAGCAGTGTCAAATATAAAGGTGCAATATACCTGAGCTGATGTTTTGAGTGCGTGATAGAGCGCGGCGTGATCATAGTCACGTAAGTCACGCCTGAACCAAACCAGAGATTTTGTATAAGTCATGCAACCAAAGACAGCCAATCGACTATCTAGTTTAACAAAACCTCAGGATTTTATTGGTATTGAGATATAAATTTAGCCTCTAGCGCCAAATTTGTATTTATCATTGACGTTATCCGTTTTTTTGCTAGGCTCTTCAACAGGCTTAGCTTGACCTAATGTGCCAAGTTTATTGCGTAAGGTTAGGGATAACAGCAGAAGATCCTCTTCCGCATTCGCATCAATTTGTTGAAATATGCTATTGCGATAGATTTCGTCGTTTGCGAGCAAATTAGAATCTACAGCACCAATTAGTTTGCGCGCCTGAATAGTGAAACGCGCAAGCAATATCATTGTATCGTTATCCATCAGATGATACTCCCATAAATTTTATTATTTAAGAGCACTGTTCATCTCAACGACGTTGCTGAGTATTACTTGTATCAAGCTTCGTTGCTTGGCACTATCGACTGTGCGACTTATAAGTCAGCGGCGATAATACGGCATTGCAATCATTATTGCAATATAAGCAACAATTCTATTCCCTTGATTTGATACAGCTTTCAAGTCACTAGGTTTTAATCGGAAAAGCTACGTTTATCAATAGACTGGATTAGCTTCTAGCGCCATACATGTATTTTTGCTCAATAGCTTCTACAGGTTTGATAGACACTACTTTTGTGCCAGCAGGAGTTGCAGAAACAGCCATCAAGCCAAGCATGTTCTGTACTTCCAGTGATAGTAATATGAGCTCTTCATCTCCCATTTCTGATACTTTTTGGAAGATTTGTGCGCTGTATTCACTATCTTTAATTAACTTGGCAGGGTTAACAACGCCAATGAGTCTTCTGGCAGACACTGAAAACTTCGATAGTAAAACTAAGCCTCGGTTTTCCATATAAAATCCTTGATCTTAAATACTGTCTTAAAATGATGCTCAAATTATAGAGCAATGTCTTTTTTTGGTGCACTTTTCATACAAAACGAGAAATTACTATCACTTTATAACTAGTTAAGCATTTATCATGCCAGTATGTTAAAAACTATTCGCGGTGATAAGGGTGATTTTGAATGACAGAATAGGCGCGGTAAAGCTGCTCAGCAAGCATCACGCGTACAAGCCCGTGAGGCAAGGTAAGTTTAGATAAACCCCATAACCAATCGGCTTTTTGTTTGACAGAGACGTGTAGGCCATCTGCACCGCCGACTACCAATGCGATATCGCGATTGCCAGTAGTAGCCCCGTCTTGCCAAGCTTTGAATTTTTCAGCAAGTTGTAACGTGTTAATTTCTTGCCCGCGCTCATCTAAAGCAATTAAATAATCCTTACCAATCGCTTCTAAAATACGTTTCGCTTCAATCAGTTGGATATTTTCAGTGCTATTGCCAGCGGCGCGTTTCTCAGGCTTGATGTCGATGATTTCAATACTAGCTTCGCGTGGCATGCGTTTGATGTATTCAGCACATGCAGTTTCAACCCAGCTGGGCATTTTATGACCGACAGAGATAATACGTAGTTTCAACAATTACCTCTGCGGATTTTTGACGGTATGATTTAAAGTTGGCTTATTCGGCCTTGATATGACCGCGACGTGATTCAGCCTCGCCCCATAATTGTTCAAGATTATAATAAGCACGTGTGGTTGGGACCATGATATGTACGACGATATCATTTAAATCTACTAATACCCACTCACCCTCTTTTTCGCCTTCAGTACCGCGAATCGCATAACCTTTTTCTTTAAGTTTTTCGCGTACGTTATCAGCCACAGCTTTAGCTTGGCGGCTAGAAGTTGCCGAAGCGACAATCATATAACTGGTCATGCTGGTAAGTTTGCGCACATCCATCACAGTGATATCAAAACCTTTGATATCTTCAATCGCATCAACTACTGCGACTTTCATTGTTTCTAAATACGTTGCATCTGAATTTACTTTGTTTACATCGAGGGTCATTATTTAAGCGGCCTGTGCTGGAATTGCATTGCGTTGAGATTGTATGTGGTTGTTGATATCCACATACACAAGTTGGGGGTGGAACTTTTCAAGTTCAAGTTCACTGTAATTTGCATAGCTGGCAATGATCATAATGTCATGAGGGCTAGCTTTATGTGCTGCAGCGCCATTCACAGAAATAATGCCTGAATTACGCTCAGCACGAATCGCATACGTACTAAAACGTTCGCCATTAGTTACATTGTACAGATGAATTTTTTCGTATTCACGGATGTTAGCAGCATCTAGCAGTACTTCATCAATTGCACAGCTACCTTCATAATGCAGCTCGCTGTGCGTAACGTGTACGCGGTGCAACTTAGATTTAAGCATGGTTCTTTGCATGTGCTTAACCTGTTAATAATAAAACAGTATTATAGTGTAAACAAAGGTTTATAGTAACTTAACATATGATTCTTAATAAGAATTAAGGCTTAATAAATATTAAGGTATCAACAAAACCTAGCTTAATTTAGTATAAATTCAATGTTATCAATCAATCGGGTGGAGCCAATTTTAGCTGCAGCTAATGCCACTAAATGATCATCGTGAATTTCAGCTGGCTGTAATGTGTCTGCATTACGTATAGAAACGTAATCCACTTGCCAGCCATGTTCCATTAACACTTGAATAGCTTCGTTTTCCAGTGCTTTATATTGATCTGGCAGTTTGCCAGCTTGATGATTACTGTGCAATTTATCCACTATTATTTGCAGCAGTCGATGTAATTCTGCGGCTTCTATTTTTTGTGTTTCAGTTAAATAGCCATTCCGTGAGCTCATTGCCAAGCCACTCTTTTCGCGAATGGTTTCACTTGCTATGATTGTTATCGGTAAATTAAATTGCTTTACCAATTCGCGAATCATAAATAATTGCTGGAAGTCTTTTTTACCAAATATAGCAACATTAGGCGCCACGATATTGAATAACTTCATTACTACAGTGGCAACGCCTGCAAAGTGTCCTGGTCTGCTTGCGCCACATAGTGCATTGGCAATCGCGGGTGGGTTAATCGTCATGGTTTGATTTAAATTGGTACCATCAAAATCTGCGTACATTTCACTCACGCTAGGTGCAAAAACAATGCTTGCACCAGCTGCTTTTAGTTTCTCGCAATCTGCATCTAAAGTGCGAGGATAGCTCGCTAAGTCTTCATTCACACCAAATTGCAATGGATTAACAAAAATACTTACCACCACGCATTTGGCGTGGTGTTTAGCGATATGCACTAAGTGTATATGGCCTGCATGCAAATTGCCCATGGTAGGCACAAAGGCAATGTTAGCTTGGTTTTTAAGAGCGCTTCTTAACTCAGCAACGGTTTGGATAATTTGCATCTGTCAGTATCTAAAGAAAGGTAACTAAACTAATTGCATAGCGATATTTTTAATAGCTATGCTCAATGGCCGGAAAGGTTTTATTTTTAACAGCAATTACGTAAGCCTCAATAGCAGTCTGTATGCTATTCGTGTCTTTTAGAAAGTTGCGCACGAATCTAGGGCTTTTAAAATCGCTAGGTTTTTTGTTGGCGGCGCCAGTGTAAATGCCTAATAAGTCTTGCAGTACCAATACTTGACCACTGCAATCTACGCCTGCACCGATGCCGATAGTTGGCGCCTTAATGCTCGCTGTAATTGTTTTGGCTAACGCAGCTGGAACCATTTCGAGTAGTACAAAGCCAACCCCAGCTTCACTCATGGCAATCGCATCTTGCAAAATTTGCTTGGCACTTTCGTCGGTTTTACCTTGGATTTTATAGCCACCGAGCTGATTCACGGATTGCGGGGTAAAGCCTAAATGTGCACATACTGGGATGCCGCGCTCAATCAAGTATTTAGCCGTGCCAACTCTATTGCCACCACCTTCAAATTTCACCATGTGCGCACCAGACTTTATTAACCATTCTGCATTTTTATAAGCAGCTTCGTTGTCATGTTCGTAACTTCCAAGCGGCATATCAGCAATGATAAAGGTGTTAAGCGCACCTGCAGCCACGTTTTTGGTGTGATATGTCATGTGGTGCATACTCACATTTAGCGTATTTTCAGCGCCTTGCAAGACCATGCCTAGCGAGTCACCGACCAGAAGAATATCCACACCGGCTATCTCGGAAAGTTTGGCAAATGTAGCGTCATAGCAAGTAAGCATGGCGATTTTTTCGCCTGCTGATGCCCTTAATTGAAGTTCGGATAATGTCATTGCTTGAATCTACTGGTAGTTAAATTGTGAGGTTTTAATTTAATCAAAATTTGGGTTAAAAAATTCACGTTGACCTTTAATTTGACCAATTCTGGTAAGTAGCAAATCTAGTGCACCTGGATTTTTTAAGATATTGAGTTTTTCGTTATTTACTATCAACACCGGTGATGCGTCGTAGTTATGAAAGAACTCACTGTAGGCATTAGCTAAGCGCTCTAAATATTCACGCGGAATATCCTGCTCGTAACTCACACTGCGTTCTTCCACACGAGCTACCAGGGCATCCAGCGGAGTTTGCAGATAGATGACCAAATCGGGTTTAGAGGCTTTAATATGCAAGTGCTGATAAATTTGATGGTAGAGGGCGTATTCTTCATCATCTAAATTCAGCCGTGCAAAGATCGGATCTTTTTCTAAAAAGAAATCTGCCACGATAGGTTTTGCAAACATATCGCGCTGACTTAAATCTTTAATCTGGTTTGCCCGTTGAAATAAAAAGAACAATTGTGTAGGTAACGCATATCGTTGCGCATCTTGGTAAAAGCGCGGCAAAAATGGATTCGTTTCAGCTTTTTCAGATAAGTAATCAACAGGAAACTTATCTGCCAGCATACGTGCGAGCGTGGTTTTGCCACTGCCTATTGGGCCTTCAACAACGATATATGGGTATTTGTTAAATATGCTCATCTGGCTTTTATACTTATATTTTTTATGACGATAATTTTGTTACGCCAGTTGTGATGTCGGCGTTAATCAACTGTGCTATTTTGCCATGATTTGGTAATGATAAATGCGGCGCAATTTCAAATAATGGTAATAAAACAAAACCGCGCGTGTGCATACGTGGATGTGGCAACGTGAGTTTTTTAGTATTCAGTTCTATATCTTCATATAGCAACAAATCACAGTCCAGCACACGTGGAGCGTTCTGGTAAGGTCGTTCACGACCTGCATTATTTTCAATATCAAATAATGCCTCTAATAATGCCAACGGTTCTAGATCAGTTTCAAGTTCGACGACTGCATTAATAAAATCAGGTACTTGTTTTAATGCTTCTGCATCATAACCAATGGGCGCAGTTTGATATAACGAGGATTTTTTAATCACGTGCGTATGGGGAATTTTTTCCAGTGCAGCAAACGCGGCTTGGATTTGCCCAATAGGATTAGCTAAATTACTACCTAGTGCGATGAAAGCCTGATTCATGTAATTTTTGAGACTTCAGTACTAATTACAAAACGCTGTTACTAACATCGGCAGCGCCAGCTTTCTTGCGACTTTTCCTTCTACGTTTTTTCGGTGTGGTATCAGCTTGCAACATGGCTGCACGTGCATCTCCTTCTGCGTTAGCAAAAGCTGTCCACCATTCACCTATTTCCATCGGTAATTCGCCAGATTCGCAACGTAGTAATAAAAAATCATAGCCTGCGCGGTAGCGTGGGTGAGTCAGTAAGCCAAAAGGTCGTTTACCCGCACGTTGTTCAAAACGTGGCTGTAAGCCCCAAATCTCTTTCATAGTGGCTGTGTAGCGGTTATGAATCGCCAGTTTTTCAGCTTGCGTTGCAATCACTTCAGTCATTGCCATATGCAATGCTGGAATCGTGTGGTGACCGTCAGCCTTGAATTTTTCCCATGCCGTCAGCATTTCATGCCAGAGTAAAGTTGCGAACAGGAAGCTAGGGTTGGCTGACTTGCCGGATAATATGCGGTCATCCGTGTTTTTTAATGCCAGCATCACAAAACGCTCGCCCATCGGTTGCTCAAGCACGACATCTAGCATAGGCAGTAAGCCATGATGTAAATGCTGCTCACGTAATGCACTTACGCTTTCAATTGCATGCCCTGATAAGAACAATTTCAGCATTTCATCAAACAAGCGACTAGGGGGTACATCTTGCAGTAAATCAGCCATTTTTGCGATAGGCGCTTGTGTTGCGGGCTCAATCTTTAAGCCTAATTTTGCGGATAATCGCACTGCACGTAGCATCCGCACAGGGTCTTCTGCATAACGTGTTTCAGGCCTGCCTATCATGCGTAAAACACCCGCTTGAATATCTGCAAAACCATTGTGGAAGTCCAAGACTTCTTGGTTTGCAGGGTCGTAATAGAGCGCATTTGCAGTAAAGTCGCGGCGCACAGCGTCATCTACAATTGAACCAAATACATTATCGCGAATAATTCGGCCAGAGTCAGTGACTTTGGAGTCGCCGCTTTCTTCAAGATGGCTTCCCCTAAATGTAGAAACCTCAATCGTTTCATCGCCAAACAATACATGTACTAACCTGAACCTGCGGCCAATAATACGTGAGCGTCTAAAAACTCGGTTAACTTCTTCGGGTGTTGCGTTGGTGGCTACGTCAAAGTCTTTGGGAATGCGGTTAAGCAGTAAATCACGAACGGCACCGCCTACGATATAGGCTTCAAAGCCTGCTTTTTGTAAGCCATCAGTCGTTTTCAGTGCAGCGCTACTTAATAGGTTGCGATCAATTTTATGTGTTTTGTGCGCAATGGTCAGTGCGTCATGATTATTTGATGCATTATGTTGTTTAGATTTTTTTGTGCCAGATTTTGTACCGAGTATTGGGCGGTCAGCCTGATTGTGCTTAGGTTTAACGGCTTCATTTTTTGAACTCGTAGCGTGAGTGCTTTTGGGTTTAAAAATTCTATCTAACAGTTTTTTGATCATAGCCAAATTATAACTTAAAATTAACTATGCTCATTTTTCCATAACACATCAGTCACACCGGCTTCTTTGTTAATGATGCGACACATCACAAATAGCAAATCAGACAAGCGATTCAGATATTGCAATGAAACATCAGTCACCTTCTCATTCCGATGCAGCTCAATCAACTTGCGCTCAGCGCGTCGGCAAACCGTGCGGGCAAGATGGCAAATAGCAGCAGTTTTAGTACCGCCTGGTAAAATGAACTCTTTTAACGGTGCTAAGGTATCGTTAAGTGTATCTATCGCACTTTCTAAATCTTCAATGCGTGATTGCTGCAAAATCACGTAACCGGGAATACAAATTTCGCCGCCTACGTTAAATAAATCATGCTGAATCTGCGTCAGTGTTTGTACCAAAATATCAGGCACATCTTCTGTTATCATCATGCCGATTACCGAGTTAAGTTCGTCTACATCGCCCATTGCCTCTACACGCAGGCTATCTTTATTGATGCGGCTGCCATCGCCTAAACCCGTAGTGCCGTCATCACCAGTGCGGGTGTAAATTTTGCTAAGTCTGTTGCCCATATTGAAATCCCTTATAATCCAACTATTGTAACTGATGACGACCTCGCAATGAATGCTCAAACGACTAATCAATCTATTAAACAACATGCCAATAATCCAGTAGGAGTTTTCGATTCTGGCGTGGGTGGTATTTCCGTTTTAAAGCACATTCATACGCTTTTACCGCACGAACAATTACTGTACGTGGCAGATAGTAAATATGCCCCATATGGCAATAAAACCTCAGAACAAATTCAATCACGTTGCTTCGAAATTGCAGATTATTTAATCGAAAAAGATGTGAAAGCTTTAGTTGTTGCCTGCAACACTGCTACTGCCGCGGCGATTGAGGCAATGCGAGCAAAATATGACATACCGATTATTGGCATGGAACCAGCAGTGAAGCCTGCCGCTGCAGCTACAAAAAATGGCATCATTGGTGTATTAGCCACTGTTGGTACACTTAAAAGTGCACAATTCGCAGCCTTGTTAGAAAGTTATGGTCGTAATGTTGAGGTGGTCACGCAGGCTTGTATAGGTCTGGTGGAGTGTATTGAGCGAGGCGAGCTGAGTAATGAAAGTACGCTGACTTTAATTAAACAATATTGCCAACCGTTACTGAATGAGGGCGCAGATACGATTGTGCTTGGTTGTACGCACTATCCATTTGTACGACCACTCATTGAGAAAGTTGTTGGCGCTGATATTGTGTT
>JANOHT010000065.1:0-1878 GCA_031406605.1 Methylotenera sp.
GGGGTTGCACGCTCCATGCCTACCAGCGGTGCGGTTGACCGCGTGGCTGAAAAGTTGAATATCCCTTGTTTTGAGACACCTACAGGTTGGAAATTTTTTGGTAATTTGATGGATGCAGGCAAGGTGACACTATGCGGTGAAGAGAGCTTCGGCACTAGCTCTAGCCACGTGCGGGAGAAGGATGGGTTGTGGGCAGTATTATTTTGGCTGAATATTCTTGCACAAAAGAACACGGCCAATGGCGCGGTATCAGTAGAGCAGATTTTAAAATCACATTGGTTAGAATATGGGCGCAATGTGTATTCCCGCCACGATTATGAGGAAATACCAACGGATGCCGCCAATGATGTGATGCAGCATATAAAATCGCAATTTACCAGTTTACCGGGCCAGACTTTTGCTAAAGAAACCGCTAAAAGCTATACAGTTAAAACTTGTGATGATTTTAGTTATCATGATTCTATTGATGGCTCTATCAGCAACAATCAAGGCGTGCGTATATTGTTTGAAGATGGCTCGCGAATTGTCTTTAGGCTTTCTGGCACAGGTACTGAAGGTGCCACTTTACGCATTTATTTAGAGGCATTTGAACCAGATAGCACTCAACATCACTTAGATGCACAAATTGCTTTAGCGGAAATGATACAAATTGCCTTACAAATTTCGCAATTAAAAGAAAAAACAGGGCGAAATACACCTACCGTCATTACATAAATGATTAGGGATATAGCATAAAAATAAAGCCAGCTAAAAGCTGGCTTTATTGAGAGCAACTTATGTTAACCGCTAAATATTACTGACCAGCCACGTGTTTTTCTACCCATTCTTGTGCACTAAGCTCATTATCGCCAGAGGCATCCATGTGAGCGAAAATAGCTTGATGACCAGCTAAAAACTCTTCTTTGGTCACTTTGTGGTCACCATCTTTATCCATTAAGCCCATCATTTTCATTGAGCGTAATTCGCGACTGTAACCACCTGTAGTCAAATCAAGTTTTGATTTGTTAGTAGGCCCAGCCCATTCTTTTGCATCTACAGAACCATCCGCATCTTTATCTAGCGCCGTAAAAATACTATTGTAATAAGCGTCAGCTTCAGCTGTTGTCACCATATGGTTACCATCACCGTCTAACATCTTCATCATTTCCATTTTTTGTAATTGAGTTGCATAGCCGCCCGTACTTAACATTGGCTCTGCTGAAAAAGCTGGCGTGGCAAATATTGCTGTTGATAATAATGTCGCTGCTAATAGTGCAGTACTTTTTAATTGAAATCTCATAATAAACCTCCAGAAAAAACTTATTAATGTAAAAAAATTGCCGGCGAACCTTAGTCTTTCGGCAAGGTGAATTACTTACATTTATTTTCAGCTGGAGAAAATTTTGATATTTATTCAATTAAATTAAAAAGATAGGATTGTTATTTTAATTGTCGACTTGTTTGATTGTCATCTCGCCCTTATAAAGTCTTACGTCCATGCGACCTAAAAATGACATGCCAAGCAGCACATCACCATCTAAGCCAGGTGCAATCATTGCCGCCACATTATGTGCTTCTACGCCGCCCACCTTCACTTCATTCAAGCGCACCATGTAACCAATGCTATCGCCATTTGCGGTATTGGTGCGTACCGCATTAATGCTTTCAAGTTTGAGTTTATTTGCAATGCGTTGTGAAATAGCTACGCCAGTTGCACCTGTGTCTATCAATACATCTACTTTTTCACCGTTAATAAGTGCTTCAGCACGGTAATGACCATCTAGGCCACGCTTTAACACGACAGTGTTGTCTGAACCGAGCCGATTAATTTTATTGGGGTTTTGGATGTTATCCACTAAATAATAAATTGCCCCGGCAAGCGCTAGCCAAATGATGGTA
>JANOHT010000074.1:0-13404 GCA_031406605.1 Methylotenera sp.
GCTTAAATTCAATCAAATTTTTGTGGCCATCATCTCACCCAACTTAATTGTGCGTTCAGCTTGCCAAGTTTTATTAAACGCTAGTGTATCTTTTTCAAATAACATCACTACAGTTGAACCTAGCAAAAACTTACCCATTTCGTCACCTTGTTTTAAGCTGATGTTTTGGTTTTGATATGACCAGACGCGAATATTACTGATACGTGGTGGATTGACAATACCATTTTCGCCATCATGCCAACTGGTTGCCATACTGCCGACGATTGTTGCACCTACCAGCACCATGATAAAACTGCCATGTTCCGCTGATTCAAATTCACAGACTACGCGCTCATTACGTGCAAATAAACCTGGCACACCCTGTGCCGTAGTTGGATTCACGGAAAATAACGCGCCTGGTACATAGGTCATCGTTTTTAATGTGCCATCGCATGGCATATGAATACGGTGATAATCTTTAGGGCTCAAGTACAGGCAAGCAAAGTGACCATTCTCAAACTTGGCCGCTAAATTTTTATCGCCACCCACTAATGCAGTGGTTGAGTAAGCATGGCCTTTGGCCTGAAAAATTTGGTCAGCTTCAATATTGCCTAATTGACTAATTGCACCATCGACTGGACAAATAAAGTCAGCGTTCGCTAGTGGCCTTGCATCAGCTTTTAATGGGCGTGTAAAAAAGTCGTTAAAGGTTTGGTAACTACTGATATTGGGTTCAGCGGCTTCTGCCATGTTGACGTTGTAACGTTTTACAAACCAGCCAATGACTGCTGTAGTGAGTTTGCTGGCTTTAAGGTTAGCCAATCTGCCAGCTAACGCGGTAATGGCTTGTTTTGGTAACAGGTGCTGTAACAGAATGTTGAATTTCAATTATATTTTCCAAGTTCTTTGTCATTCCGACGAAAGTCGGAATCTAGTGTCTTAAGAATTATACGCCGCTGGATTCCGACTTTCGCGTGTGAATAATGCACTTTAGTGCATATATTCCACGGTGATGACCTTTACGGTTACGTCGGAATGACAATGAGAAATAAAAAAGGGCAAGTGAACCTTGCCCTTTTTAACATTAAAACAAACTAGTTCTTAGACTGATCAACTAATTTGTTTTTAGCAATCCAAGGCATCATTGCACGTAATTGACCACCCACTTGCTCAATCGGATGTGCAGCATTCAAACGACGACGTGCAGTCATTTCAGGATAGTTGGTACGACCTTCTAAAATGAACTGTTTAGCGTAGTTACCGTTTTGAATGTTAGCAAGTGCTTCGCGCATGGCATAACGTGATTCTTCGTTAATCACTTTAGGACCGGTCACATATTCGCCATATTCTGCGTTGTTTGAGATTGAGTAGTTCATATTGGCGATACCGCCTTCGTACATCAAGTCTACAATCAATTTCAATTCATGCAAGCATTCGAAGTAAGCCATTTCAGGCGCGTAACCCGCTTCAACCAACGTTTCAAAGCCAGCTTTTACTAATTCAACCGCACCACCACATAACACCGCTTGTTCGCCGAACAAGTCCGTTTCTGTTTCTTCACGGAAATCAGTTTCAATTACGCCGCCTTTAGTGCCGCCATTTGCAGCCGCGTATGAAAGTGCAACATCTTTAGCTTTACCAGATTTATCTTGGTACACAGCGATCAGTGAAGGTACGCCGCCGCCTTTTAAGTATTCTGAACGCACTGTGTGGCCTGGGCCTTTTGGTGCGATCATGATTACGTCTAAATCAGCACGTGGTGTGATTTGGTTGTAATGCACGTTGAAACCATGGGCAAACGCAAGAGTTGCACCTGGTTTTAAGTTATCAGCAACATCATCATTGAAAATCTGTGCCATTGTTTCGTCAGGCAACAAAAGCATCACAACGTCTGCATCTTTTACTGCAGCAGCAATTTCTAATGTTGTGTGACCAGCATTCTCAGCTTTAGCCCATGAACCGCCGCCTTTGCGTAGACCGATAGTAACATTTACGCCGCTATCTTTAAGGTTTGCTGCATGTGCATGACCTTGTGAGCCATAACCAACGATGGTTACTTTTTTGCCCTTGATTAAACTAAGGTCTGCATCTTTATCGTAATAAACTTTCATTTCTTTCCTCGCCTTTTCATGCAAATACTGAATGTGTTGTTAAAAATAGTTGATTCTTTGAAACTGATAATTTGAAAAACTTAAGTCTTAGACTTTTAGAATACGGTCACCACGGCCTATGCCTGATGCGCCTGTACGCACTGTTTCTAATATAGCTGCTTTATCTAAGCTTTCGATAAACGCATCTAGTTTGGTGCCAGAGCCGGTAAGCTCGATAGTAAAACTGCCGTCGGCCACATCGATAATACGGCCGCGGAATATGTCGCACATGCGTTTCATTTCTTCACGAAACGCACCAGTGGCTTTGACTTTGACTAACATTAATTCACGTTCTATGAATTTTCCGTCATTCAAATCCAGCACCTTAACGACATCAATCAACTTGTTTAATTGTTTGATAATTTGTTCTATCACTTGATCAGAGCCTGAAGTCACAATCGTCATACGTGAAAGTGTAGGGTCCTCTGTAGGCGCCACTGTCAGTGATTCAATATTGTAAGCACGTGCTGAAAACAAGCCTGCCACGCGTGATAATGCGCCAGCTTCGTTTTCCATGAGTAGAGAGATAATATGCTTCATATTAATCTTCCTCCTCTCTTGCAACATGATCGTTAGCTAGAATCATTTCAGACAAGCCTTTACCGTTTGCAATCATAGGGAATACATTTTCGTCTTGGTCGGTAATAAAATCCATAAAGACAAACTTATCTTTTTTAGCGAATGCTTCTTTTAATGCGCCTTCAACGTCTGCTGGATTGGTGATTTTCATGCCAACATGACCATAAGACTCAGCTAATTTAACGAAATCAGGCAAGCTATCCATATATGATTCTGAATAACGGTTTTCGTAGAAAAACTCTTGCCACTGACGCACCATACCAAGGTAGCGGTTGTTTAGCAGAATGACCTTAATCGGCAAACCATATTGCGCACAGGTAGAAAGCTCTTGAATATTCATTTGAATACTGCCTTCACCGGTTACGCAGGCTACTTGCGCGTGTTTATCGGCAAATTGGCAACCCATAGCGTATGGCAAACCAACGCCCATGGTGCCTAAGCCGCCAGAGTTGATCCAGCGGCGTGGCTTATCAAATTTATAATATTGCGCAGCCCACATTTGGTGTTGACCAACGTCAGACGTTACATAGGCATCACCTTTGGTGACTTCCCATAATTTTTCAATGACGTATTGCGGTTTAATCACTTCGGTAGAGTTTTGATATACCATGGATTTAACACTGCGCCACTCGTCAATTTGCTTCCACCAATTGCTGATATTGCTGTGTTTTTTCTCAGCAGCCATCATGTCAGAAGATAAAATATCGTTCATCTCACGCAACACAGACAGTACATGCCCAACAATAGGCACATCCACTTTTACGCGTTTTGAGATTGAAGATGGATCAACATCAATATGGATGATGGTGCGTTGTTGACTTAGAAAGTCCGCTGGATTACCAATCACGCGGTCATCAAAACGTGCGCCAACGGCAATCAGTACATCACAGTTTTGCATCGCCATATTGGCTTCATAAGTGCCGTGCATCCCCAACATGCCCAAAAACTGTTTGTCAGTTGCAGGGTAGCCGCCCAAGCCCATTAATGTACTAGTAACCGGGTAATTTAGGCTGCGTGCGAGTTTAATTAACTCTTCGGCGCCGTCGCCCAACACTAAGCCGCCACCCGTGTAAATCATCGGGCATTTGGCTTCCAGCAGTAATTTAACGGCTTTTTTAATTTGCCCGCTATGACCTTTAAGTACAGGGTTGTAAGAACGCATTTCTACTGTTTTCGGGTAGATGTACTCGGCAAAGTGCGCAGTGATGTCTTTGGGAATATCAACTACTACAGGGCCTGGACGGCCACTTGCAGCAATATAAAACGCTTTTTTCATGGTGGCTGCGATGTCTTTAACATCTTTCACCAAGAAATTGTGTTTTACGCATGGGCGTGTAATACCCACCATATCTACTTCTTGGAAGGCATCCATACCAATAGCAGGTACTGGCACTTGACCACTAATCACCACTAGCGGAATAGAATCCATATAAGCGGTAGCGATACCAGTCACAGCATTGGTAGCACCAGGGCCTGAAGTGACCAGCGCAACGCCTACGTCACCGGTCGCGCGCGAATAAGCATCTGCTGCATGTACCGCAGCTTGTTCATGGCGAACAAGGATATGCTTAAAGCCATTTTGCTTATAAATCTCATCGTAGATGTGAAGCACAGCGCCGCCAGGATAGCCAAAAACGAATTTAACTTTTTCCTCGTTGATACAGCGGATAAGGATTTCTGCGCCAGAGATATTGGGGTTTGTCATAAATATTGATTGCAAGTTGTGCTCTAGTAATACCTCAGGTATTACTTAAGTCGAGCTAATAATTTCCAACCCTAAACATTAACGTGTTAGGCGGTTTTGGTCAAGTTTTCAATTGCTTGAGAGGATATCATCAAGCAAGAAGTTACTTCTTGCTTGTGTTTTAGTAGGTAAATTTTATATTGTGAATTACAACTACTTGAGATTTAGGGCTTAACTTTAAGTTGGAAATGATTTTATTCAGATTCAAGTGGAGGTGCTACCTTTAGCAATTCTTCAATTGTGGTTAAGCCAGCAGCTACTTTTTCTGCGCCATTAATAATCAACGGTTGCATGCCTTCTTGTTGTGCTAATTGCGTTAACTTAGCTAGGTCAGTTTCTGGCGTAATCAGTTTTCTTAAAGCAGGCGTCATGGTGAGCATTTCATAGATGCCGCTACGGCCCCTGAACCCAGTTTTACGGCATTCTAAGCAGCCAACAGGCTTATATATGTGTGCAGGTTTCGGTAGATTAAATCTGCCGACTAGTGCATCCCATTTGCTTTGCTCAATTGGCTCAGGTTCTTTGCAGCTTACACATAAGGTGCGCACCAAACGTTGCGCCATAATGCCCAATACGGTTGAGTGAATAAGGTATGACGGTACACCCAAATCTAGTAATCGCGTCACAGCAGATGGTGAGTCGTTGGTGTGCAACGTAGAAAGTACTAAATGTCCAGTAAGCGCAGCTTGAATCGCCATATCGGCAGTCGCTAAATCCCGAATTTCACCCACCATAATAATGTCAGGATCTTGTCGCATGAGCGTACGTATGCCATCTGCAAAGTTTAGGCCGATATTGGATTGCACTTGCATTTGATTGAATAGCGGTTCGACCATCTCAATCGGTTCTTCTACGGTACATACGTTGACTTCTGGTGTTGCTAATAAACGCAGTGTTGCATAAAGCGTAGTGGTTTTACCTGAGCCTGTTGGCCCCGTGACTAAAATAATACCGTTGGGTGCTTTAGTCCAAGTTTGCCAAGTATCGGATTGTGCTTTTGCAAAACCTAACGCTTGAAAGTCTTTAGCTGATACATCGGGTGCAAAAATACGCATGACCAATTTTTCGCCAAACGCAGTTGGCATAGTGGATAGACGCAATTCAATTTCCACGCCTTCAGCCGTTAAGGTTTTAATGCGGCCATCTTGCGGGCGACGCTTTTCTACCATATCCATACGGCCTAGTAGCTTAATACGGCTGGTGATGGCGTTCATGATATTGGATGGCAGTTGATACACTTGATGCAATACACCATCGATTCTAAAACGCATCATGCCCATGTTGCGGCGTGGTTCCAGGTGTATGTCACTGGCGCGCTGTTCGAACGCATATTTGAATAGCCAATCTACAATATTCACTACATGCTGTTCGTTGGCATCTAAGTTTTTATCTTTGCCAAGCTCAACCAATTGCTCAAAGTTTTGTACGCCAACAATTTGTCCTGCTTTAGCTAGATTTGCTGCATTCATAGAGCTAGCTAAACTGTAAATCTCAGGTAAATAACGACTTACTTCGAGAGGATTTGCCATCACTAATTTGATTTTCATTTTGAGCACGCGCTCAAGATCGACGATCCAGTCTGTGCTAAATGGCTCAGTAGTTGCGATGGTGGCTTCGCCGTTTACTGCTGAAATCGGCATGATCTTTAAACGTTCAGCATAGCCTTTGGAGATAATTTGAGCGGCAGAGCCAAAATCCAGTTTGAGCGGGTCAATGTGGTAATAATCTAACCCAGCGCGCTCTGCCAACCATGAAGAAAGACTCTCAACCGTAATGGCTTTGTGCGGTGGTCTCAAGCTTTTCCATTTTTGCTCACCAATCACCACGAGTGGATGCAATTTGGAACTATCGAGCTTGCGGTCTTTGTAGAGCTGTTCGGCTTGTGCTTTATCCAGCATGCCATCATTGACCAGCATGCGTAGTACATCGCCTAAGGTTAAGCGACCAGAGGGTTTAATTATTGGTTTGCTCATTGATTTAAATCTCTATTTTATGAGTTGGCTAGTTTGAGAGTTGAACTATTATGTGAATTAAATAGTGGAGCGATTAAACTCTCAAAGTGATAGCTTAACACGCATAGACAAATCAATTGCCTGCACGTTCTTTGTAAGTGAGCCAATAGAAATACGGTCAACACCAGTCATGGCAATTTCGCGCACGTTCTCTAAGCTAATACCACCAGAAGCTTCTAAAATGGCACTTTTTCTGGCACGCTTATTTAAACTCACCGCCTCATTAAGTGATGCCATGCTGAAATTATCTAATAAAATATTAACCGCACCCGCTTGCAGGGCTTCTTGAAGCTGATTTAGATTTTCTACTTCAATTTGTATATTTTTATTGGAGTTTAGTAAAAATGCTTTTTCCATTACCGATGCGATGCTACCCGCGGCGGCAATGTGGTTTTCTTTGATTAAAATCCCATCGTACAAAGCCAGCCGCTGATTATGGCCGCCACCGACGGTGACTGCATATTTTTGTGCCAATCTTAAATTAGGAATTGTCTTCCGCGTGTCAAGAATTTGGCTATGCGTACCGGCAATCGCATCTACATATTTACGTGTTTCAGTAGCGGTTGCAGAAAGTGTTTGTAAGAAATTGAGCGCGCAACGTTCAGCAGTGAGAAGTGCACGTGCCAACCCCTTAATTTCACACAGTATTTGATTTTCTACTATGGCATCACCCTCGCTAACAAACCATGTAATTTCTACATCAGCGTTAACTAGTTTAAAGCTAGCATTTACCCAATCTATGCCACAAATAACTGCAGCCTCGCGCGCTATAATTTTAGCGCTTACAATATGCGAAACAGGTATAAGTTGCGCTGTAATATCGCCAGAGCCAATATCTTCATCCAGCGCGGCTTGCACTTGATTGTGCACTAACATGTTAAAAGCTGACGAGCCTACTGGGTAGTGTTGATTAAAAAGCGTCATTGTTATGATGATTGTTGTGAAGGTGTAATTAGTAGTTTCAATTATAATGCTATTAACTTTTAAATCATTAGTAAAAATTAAGCTAACCAACTTATGAAACTTTTATATACCATCAATAGCCCTTACGCTCGAAAAGTACGCGTAGTAGCAGCTGAAAAGCATATCGAAATTGTTTTGCAAGAAGTAGTGCTAGGCGCGCCAGATAGCGTTGTAACGCAATATAATCCACTGGGGAAAGTGCCCGTGCTAGTATTGGATGACGATGATAGTTTGTATGACTCACGTGTGATTGTGGAATATTTAGATAACCGTACTCCGTTGGCACATTTAATCCCGCAAGATGCAAGTTCAAAAATTAAAGTGCGTCGCTGGGAAGCTTTAGCTGACGGTGTCTGCGATGCTGCCGTTGCGGTAGTGGTAGAAAAACGTAAATCAGCCGCTGCACAGAGTGAGGCATTTATCACTAAGCAAATGGATAAAGTGACGTTAGGATTACAAACTTTAAACAATGACCTTGGTAAAAATAAATGGTGTGTGAATAACACATTCAGTTTGGCTGACGTTGCAATTGGCTGTATGTTGGGCTATGTGAATTTGCGCTTTAACGCTATGGTCGATTTAACCGTTGAATACCCAAATCTGGATCGACTCAATGCGGCATTGCTTAAACGCCAGTCGTTTAAGGACAGCTTACCAGTGCAATAAAATACTAAAAAATAATATCTGGAGTGTCGTCCAAGATGCTTGAAAGTTGGGTTTTTTTACGCATTGTTTGCCTATCAATCAAGCGTTTTTGAGCTGCGGAAGGGAAATCGGTAAACTGAATTAGATTCCGCTCAATCAGTATAGAAATCAGATCTTCCAATACACGCGCTAGTTGAATATCACTTTCACGAAATGGTGCCTTCTCAGCCAGTGAGTTTTCTAAAAATTGAAGGTACTCTTTAGCGCTATCTTCAATCAATTCCCAACCTTCACCAAGATTCTCAGATGCACTCGCTGCAATAATAATACCTTGTGCATTTTTAAAGACGTAAGCCATATTAACCTCAACTACGCAGTAGTGTTTAGAAAATGATTTTTAGTACTCAATTTCTGGCTTAGATGCCAGAAAAATTGGAAGCTGGAAGCAGTTTAATCTAACTCTAGGCACAAACGCAGAATTTATGATGTGCAACATTGCATTTTGTCATGTGTTCAATCATCTAAACTGCCGCAGTGATAATCCCACCGCCTAAGCAAACATTACTTTCATATACCACCGCAGATTGTCCAGGCGTAATTGCCCATTGTTTTTGACCAAATTTAATTTCTACTTGTGTCTCTGTTAAAGCGTCAATTTCACAAGGCGCATCAGGCTGACGGTAGCGTGTTTTTGCTGCATATACCCAATTAGTGATGGGTTGATCAGTGTCTATCCATGTGAGTTGGCTGGCTAATAAGCCATCATTTAATAACAAGGCGTGTTCATGACCCTGCACCACGGTCAATACATTGTTTTCCATATCTTTGGCTGCTACAAACCACGGTTCGCCATTGCTCTCGCGGCTGCCACCGATTTTTAAGCCTTGGCGTTGACCTAATGTGTAATACATCAAGCCTTCATGACGACCGACTAGTTTACCGTCTGGCGTTTTAATATCACCCGGTTCACGCGGTAGATATTTGCTTAAAAATTCCTGAAAAGGCCGTTCGCCAATAAAGCAAATACCTGTGGAATCTTTCTTATCTGCATTAATCAAGCCGGCTTTACGTGCGATTTCTCGTACTTCACGCTTAAGCATTTGACCAAGCGGGAATAAGGTTTTAGAAAGCTGCGCTTGATTTAAGCGGTATAAAAAATAGCTTTGATCCTTGCTGCCATCATCGGCTTTCATTAATTGAAACAGGCCAGGTTTCAATGGATTTTCGCGGACTTGTGCATAATGCCCCGTTGCAATTAAGTCTGCCCCCATATTCATGGCATGGTCCAAAAATGCTTTAAACTTGATTTCTGCGTTACATAAAATGTCTGGATTGGGTGTGCGACCAGCTTTGTATTCACTTAAAAAGTTGGCAAATACGCGGTCTTTATACTCAGTACTAAAATTCACTGCTTCAATATCGATGCCGATTTTGTCGGCGATTGAAACCGCATCAATCAGGTCCTGCTTGCTTGAGCAATATTCGTCGGTGTCGTCATCTTCCCAGTTTTTCATGAAAAGACCTGTGACCTCATAGCCTTGCTCTTTCAGCAAGAGTGCGGTAACAGACGAATCTACGCCGCCAGATAGCCCGACAACGATTTTCTTTTTTTTTGATTTGTTTAAATTCATATCTAAATATTAGTGAATACGTGAGGTTTTATAAGTGAGTGATTGCTGTCAGCGGGAACTGCTTGCCATTTAGATAATCTTCAATGCAAGTCAGTACTTGCGGACTACGCATAAGTGCACTCTTGTTGCGGATTTCATCTACAGACATCCACACCGCGCGAATAATGCCATCATCTAGCGCTAAGTTTGGTTGGTGATTGCTCACACTGCCTATGTAGGCGAAACGTAAATAAGTCGTATCGTTGTGTTCATGCTTCCAATGATAGATGCCTAACAATGACTCCGGCTTGAATGTATAGGCAGTTTCTTCCAGCGTTTCGCGAATCACTGCATCAATTAAGGTTTCATTATCTTCTAAGTGACCTGCAGGCTGATTAAAACGGTTGCCGCGATCGGTGGTTTCTTCTACTAGTAAAAATTTGCCGCTATCTTCAACTATGGCCGCCACAGTAGCATGTGGCATCCATTGGTGCGATTGAGGCGAAACTTTGTTTGTATCAATGGGTTGTTGCATATTAAATATCTTTATTAAGCATGTTTTACTGGGTAATTAATATTCTAGTCTAGTTAGCATTTTAACCCGAAGTTGACATACTGCGTGTTACAAGGCGTAACCAGAGAAAACAGGCTTGATTGTTATTAATGTCAACAACTCACTAAACATCCTAAATTGATATCTTTCTAAGTTGATATTTTTGGAAACAAACCCACAAGCCCATGCGCAATAAACTCAACCGCCATGGCTGCTAACACCAAGCCCATTAAGCGCGTGACGATATTGATGCCGATAGGGCCTAGTCGATTGGAAATAGCAACAGACAGACTAAGTATTATCCAAATAATAATGCTGACCGCAAAAATAGGTGCGACTAAAGACAAATGCCAAACAACGCCGCTATTTTGTTGTGCCGCAATAATCATGCTACTGATTGCGCCAGGCCCAGCAAGTAATGGGATACTGAGCGGCACAATCGCAATGACTTCTCGCTCTGCCAGTGTTTGTGCTTCTTCTGGCGTTTGACGGGCGCCACTTTGTTTGCCGTGCATCATGGAAATTGCAATGAGCATCAGTAATATGCCGCCGCCAACCTGAAAAGATGGAATAGTGATACCAAAAAATGCCAGAATCTTATCACCGAAAAAAGCGGATACGGCAAGTACAATGAATACAGTGAGCGCAACAGTTCTGGCTGTTTTCGCCCGATCCTGATTGCTCCAACCCACAGTCGCACTGATGAAAATCGGTAAGCTACCAATTGGGTTCACAATTGCAAATAAGGCAATAGCGATTTTGAAAAGCACAGCCCAATCCGTCATGTGGTATTCCCTAGTTATTTTTTAGTAAAAAAACAGCTTAATGTATTAAAGCTTTGTTAATTCCTACATAGTAAATTAAAGTGCCAATATGAGTCAGAAATTTTATCCAGCCACTATCGCAAATCATGCAGCCCCGCCAGTCATTTACTTGGCTTCACGTAGCCCACGTCGTGTAGAGCTACTAAAACAAATGGGTTTAAATTGTGAGATATTGCCTGCAGACATTGATGAAACGCAGTTATTAAACGAATCGCCAGAAAGTTATGTCATTAGATTAGCTAAGCAAAAAGCAGAAGCATGCTTGCTGAGCCTTACGGCCACTGAAAGCAAACAGCCAGTGTTAGCGGCAGATACTACCGTAGTGTTGGCGGGTGTTGTATTGGGTAAGCCTGTAGATTCAGAAGATGCATATAAGATGTTGCGCGCATTATCTGGTACTGTGCATGAGGTACATACTGCCGTGGCGCTTGCGTATGTAGATAGTATTGAGGTTGTGTTATCTACGACTATAGTGGAAATGATGCCGCTGACAGATGCGCAGATTGAAGCTTATATTGCATCTGGAGAACATCAAGATAAGGCTGGTAGTTATGGCATACAAGGCTTAGCCGGCGTGTGGATTAAACGCATAACAGGTAGCTATTCATGTGTGATGGGTTTGCCTGTATATGAAACTGCAGAGCTACTTAGAAAGCATGGCATTAGTGCTTTTTAAAGAGTTAAAAATAACGATTAGAATAATTAAATACTAAAGCTAAGAAAAGAGTACAAATTGAGCGAAGAAATATTAATTAACGTCACGCCCCAAGAAACCCGCATTGCAATGATGGAAAATGGTGTAGTGCAGGAGTTGCAAATTGAACGTAGCTCATCGTTAGGATTAGTGGGGAATGTATATCGTGGCGTAGTTTGCCGGGTGTTACCAGGTATGCAGTCCGCTTTTGTAGAAATGGGTTTGCAACGTGCGGCTTTTTTACATGCAGGCGATATTCTTGAATGTGGGGAATTAGATGCACAGCGCCCGATTCAAGAGGTGTTGCGTGAGGGTCAATCGTTAATGGTGCAAGTGATTAAAGAGCCGATTGGTACCAAGGGTGCGCGGCTTACGACGCATATCAGCATAGCAGGACGTTTTCTGGTTTATTTGCCGCAACAAGACCATATTGGCGTATCGCAACGTATTGAAGACGAAGTTGAGCGCGAGGCACTAAAATCACGTTTGCTAGGGTTGTTGCCAGAGGAAAGGGTTGGTGGTTATATCATCAGAACCATGTCTGAAAGTGCTACCGATGAAGAGTTATTAGCCGACATTGATTACTTAACCAAAACTTGGTCGCATATTCTTGCAAAAAGTACGATTGTGCCTGAGCGCACGTTGATTTTTCAAGATTTGAACTTACCTATGCGTGTATTGCGTGATGTGCTTTGTGAGAACACCGAAGCAGTGCGTGTCGACTCAAGTGAAACTTATCAAAAATTACTGGATTTTGCTAATTTGTACGCAATTACTGCGGTCGATAAATTAATTCATTATCAAGGTGAGCGACCGCTTTTCGATATTTATAATATTGAAAAAGAAATTGAAAAAGCCATGTCGCGTAAGGTAGAACTTAAATCAGGTGGTTATTTGATTTTTGACCAAACGGAAGCATTAACTACCGTGGATGTGAATACCGGTAGTTTTGTGAACGGTAAAAATCTTTCTGATACTATTTTTAAAACCAATTTAGAAGCTGCGCAGTGTATCGCCCGCCAATTAAGGCTAAGAAACTTGGGCGGCATCATTATCATTGATTTTATTGATATGGATGAAGAGTCGCAGCGTGAAGCCGTGCTGGAGGAGCTGAAAAAAGCCGTTGAGTGTGACCGGTCCCGCACAGGCGTGAATGGTTTTACGCCGCTGGGGTTAGTGGAAATGACGCGTAAACGCACTCGCGAAAGCTTAGCACATGTGCTATGTGAAACCTGTGCTACCTGCCAAGGGCGCGGCGAGCTCAAAACCGCACAAACCGTGTGCTATGAAATTTTACGTGAATTGTTGCGTGAAGCCCGCCAATTTAACGCCCGTGAATTGCGCGTGCTGGCAGCGCCAAAGGTAATAGATATGTTGCTTGATGAGGAGTCGCAAAGCTTGGCGAATTTATCTGATTTTATTGGCAAACCGATTTCATTACAGGTCGCCACACATTGTAGCCAAGAGTCGTTTGATATTATCTTGATGTAGTTTATTCAATAAAATCAGAATCATAAGTATCAAAATGATGCTGAATTTATTATTGGATATTCGCTGGTTGTGGATTGCCACCGATAAATGGTGCGTTAGGTAAAAGCACGGTTTTACTAAAAGAGCTGGTATCAATATCCATTGCACTGTTAGGTGAAGT
>JANOHT010000097.1:0-10144 GCA_031406605.1 Methylotenera sp.
TAACCACCCTACACGCGCAACAATTGAGTTCAAAAATGTAGTATTTCACTATCCTTCTCGCCCTCAAATCGCAGCGCTGGATAATATTTCACTCACGATTGATGCGGGTGAAACGATTGCGCTAGTTGGACCGTCCGGTGCCGGTAAAACCACGCTGTTTCAATGTTTACTTAGGTTTTATGAATTAAACTCAGGCCACATAAGCATTAATGGTCAATATATCGATAACCTGAGCTTACATAATCTACGTAGTCACATCGCCATCGTCCCGCAAGACGCAGTGATATTTTCAGCGAATGCACTGGAAAATATTCGTTACGGCAAACCGGAAGCTACTGATGATGAAGTGATTGCCGCGGCAAAAGCTGCACAAGTGGACGACTTTATCCATAAACTACCCGAAGGCTATCAAACCTTTTTGGGCGAGCGCGGCACTAGGCTTTCTGGCGGTCAACGTCAGCGCATTGCCATTGCAAGAGCGATACTAAAAGATGCGCCAATACTTTTACTGGATGAGGCGACCAGTGCGCTGGATGCTGAATCTGAAATACTAGTACAACAAGGTTTAAATGCAGCTATGCAGGGCCGTACCACGTTAATGATTGCACACCGATTAAGCACAGTACAAAAAGCCAATCGCATTATTGTCATGGAAAATGGCCGTATCGTAGAAATTGGCAGTCCTGCAGAACTACGTGAGCAAGGTGGCTTATATGCACGATTGGCAAAATTGCAGCTTGCTTAATAAACGGCATTAACAATTGAGTTAACTGCTTTTATTGGCAGAATTTTAGTTTGTGTTTGTTACCAAGTGAATACTTTGCGTTTTAATCAGGCAGTACAATTTTGCACCCGGCTCAATCTGCATGTCCGAGATAGCTTTGGCACTCACCTCGGCAATCAGTAAACCGCCAATATCCAAGGTCACCAGCATGCCTTTCTCAACACGCTGGATGGCGACGACCGTGCCCAGCAGTTGATTTTGGATGGTCACGCCTTCTATTCTCTGGTGAGATAAAGCAATATTAGCAGCGGCAATGGATAGTGAAACCCAGTGATTGACTGGTGTATCAATCAAAGGAATATGAAGCGACTGTGAACCTATCTTAACGATTGTGTAGCCATCTTCTGCATGATGTGCGATGACTTCTGCATGCAGTACATTTTCTAAACCTAGTGAATGCGCCAAAGCTAATACACGTGAATCGCGAATCACTTCCTGAAATTTTCCTACGGCTAATATTTTCCCCGCATCTAACATAGCGATTTGCGAGGTTAGATACAAAATCTCATCAATCGCATGACTGACATAAATCATAGGAATGTTGATTTCATCCTTCACACGTTTTAAAAACGGCAGTATTTGACGTTTTAAGCGTACGTCTAATGAAGCAAGCGGTTCATCTAACAACAATAGGCGCGGTGATGTAAGCAGTGCTCGCCCAAGCGCGACGCGTTGTTTCTCACCGCCAGAGAGTTGATGCGGCTTCTGGGTTAATAAATGACCAATCTCAAGTAACTCAACAATCTGTGTAAATCCTAAACGTCGGTTTTGTGGTGGCAGTAGATTAAACCCATAGTTTAGGTTATCTCGTACATTCAAATGTGGGAACAATCGGCTATCCTGAAACACCATGCCGATACGGCGGCGATGCAAGGGTACATTAATACCGCGTTTGCTATCGAATAAGCATTCATCATCTAAAATCAGATGTCCTGCATTGGGTTTGATTAAGCCAGCAATCATGCCTAATAATGTGCTTTTTCCAGCACCAGATGGGCCAAATAAGCCCACAATAGACTCAGTCAGATTGCACTTAGCATGCAAGGAGAAATTGCCTTGTGTACGCTGTAGGTCAATATCAATCATGCTGTGACCTAGCAATTCGACCAATACGCTGTGTAGCCCTTCGTTCTAATATATCGCTCATCATGAGTGCACCCAGTGCAATCACCATACTAATGACCACTAAGCGGATAGCGGCAATGTCACCACCCGGAATTTGCGTATAAGTGTAAATGGCTAATGGAAGCGTGCGTGTTTCACCTTCAATATTGCCAACGAAAGTAATCGTAGCGCCAAACTCCCCTAAACTGCGACTAAATGCAAGAATCAACCCTGTAATAATGCCTGGCATGGCTAGCGGCAAGGTGATTGTAAAAAAAACACTTATTGGATGTGCGCCCAATGATTGTGCTGCGGCTTCAAGTCCATTATCTACTTGGCTAATCGCTAATCTGGCGGAACGCACCATCAGCGGAAACGCCATGACTGCAGAAGCAATAACAGCACCAATCCAAGTAAAGGCAATGCTAATACCGAAAGTGGCTTGTAGCCATTTGCCGATGAAGCCTTGGCTGCCGAACATTAGCAGCAAAAGAAAACCAGGTACGACAGGTGGTAACACTAATGGTAAATGCACGATGCTATCCAATAGTGATTTGCCAATAAATGATTTTTTTGCAAGTAGCCAGGCAATGGCAATACCAGGGATGCTAATGGCCAACGTACAGAAAACTGCTACTTTGGCTGAAAGTAGCAGTGCTTCGATCTCGGCAGCGCTTAATATAAAAATAGAAATAAAATCACTCGCAACTTAATAATTAATGTTTATTTTAAGGTTTATTGAGAATATTAAATCCATATTTTTTGAAAACCTCTAATGCTGCATCAGATTGTATGTAACTAAAGTAGTCATTGTTCACATTTTTTGTATTCGCCATTAATGCCATTGGGTAAACGATAGGCTTATGGCTGGCTTCTGGAAATGTCGCAATGATTTCTACCTTGCTCGACACTTTAGCGTCAGTTTCATACACAATGCCTGCTGCGCATTCACCGCGTTCAACAAATGCTAATGCACCACGTACATCTTGCGCGCCAACGATTCTGGTTTTAATGCCATCCCACCATTTTAAGTAAGTGAGTGATTCTTTGGCATAGAGGCCCGCAGGCACGGATTCGATATCTCCCGTGCATAATCTGCCATCAAATGCTTTAGATAAATCAAAAGACTTATCAAAGCTCACATTAAAACCACGGCCTTTTGGTGCGACTAACACTAATTTATTGCCTAAAAATTCTTTACGTGATGCTACGTTAATCAGTTTCTTATCCTGTAAATAATTCATCCATTTAGTATCTGCAGAGATAAAGATATCTGCCGGCGCGCCGTTCTCGATTTGTTTTGCAAGTGTGGACGAAGCAGCGAATGAATGCGTGATTTTGGTTGCTTTTTCCTTTTCATACTGTGCACTAATATCGGTTAAAGCATTCGTTAAACTCGCAGCGGCGTAAACGGCTACTTTATCTTCTGCATTAACGGTAAAAGTCATGCTTACAAGTAGTAAGCTGATTATCATTACTATATTTTTAATCATGTTTCTCCCCTTTTTTATTCTGTGTAAGCAATTAGAAATCGTATTGCGCTCTTAACACAACAGCCTTTTCAGTATCATCAAGTTTGCCGTTAATCCTAATGTCATCTTCAAATTCAGTTTGAATATAGTTAAGTACCAAACGTGCATTTGGGTTAAGTAGCCATTTAGCGCCAGCTGTCCAAGCATCAGCTTCACTGGTAAATGCAGTGGTTGTAGTTGCTGCTGGTAATATCGCGTTGAAATCAGATGCATCAAATTTACTGTAGCGTAAACCCAGTTCGAATGCGCCCCAGCCGTCTTTAGTATCAAAATTATTTTTTGGCTTTAATCTACCAAATACACCGCTTTTATAGCTATCTGCGTACGATTCCCCTGTTACTAGCCAGTTAACATCCGCATACCAAACTTTAATGTCATTATCAAAACTAGTTATCGTAGTTGGACCGCGTTTACCTTCAAAATTTGCATTGATATATTCCGCCTGTACTTTTACAGGACCATAAGCTAATGCAGTTTCTAGACCCAAACGCTCTCTATCGGAGGTAAATCTTGAAGGAGCAAGTGTAGTACCTGTACCCGCTGAGCTAACATTTGCAACACTAAAAAATTGCGCGCCGCTTGCTTCTGTACTTTGCGTAATACTATTACCTGCTGATGTAGAAAAGCCAATACTCCCTGTACTTGCTGATGCGCCAACGTGCAACACCAAGTCTTTAGTTTCAGTGAAGCTGGCAAAGTTAGCGTTAATTCTACCGCCGATATCTTTGCTATCTCTTACATCATCGACGTTTTGCGCCGTGCCATTTACTATATAAGCGTTGTAATTCAGCCATGGCAACGGATCACCAAACACCATCACACCTCGATCATAGGTTGATGTAAATATAGAACCGTTATGGGTCGCAAGTGACAACTCAGTGAAATCAGTAAAGTTAGTACTTTGTGGACGCTCTAAGCCAAAAAATGGCTTGAACTGGCCTACGCGAATTTTCGCTGCAGACCAACGATTGAAATCAAGATAGCCATAAGTTAAAGCCGTAGTGCCTCGGGCACCCGTACTATCATTGGCGTATTCGCCTTCTACACGCACAGCAAAATCTTTTAAGAAAGAAAAAGTACCGCCAAATCTTGCACGGCGGATGCTGAAAGTATCGTTTTTCCATTCATCTGGCTGGTAGGTTCTGTAGTCTGCCTGTATACGTCCGTTTAACTGCAATTTCCAGTTACCTGTTCCGTCCTCAAATACTAAACCATCTTTAAAGCTGCCATAGATAGGTGAACCTTTACTACTCCCCTTTTCTTCAGATTTAACAATCTTTGATTGACTGACCTGATTTTCAATTCCCACCAATTCTTTGGTTAACAATTCAACTTGTTTATCTTGCTCAGCGCGTTGCTGTTGCATCGTCTGCAATGCTTTTTCAAGTTGTTGAATACGCGCTTCTAAGTCTGAGTTTTCTGCATTTGCAGATAATGGCATTAAACATGCAATCATTGAGGACAACAACGCGCGTTTTGAAAGGGGGAAATACATTCAAGTATCCTAATTTTATATTGGTAAGGTGCTGATTATTGCGAATACCATCTATGGCAAAGTTCACATCGGCGTTAATACCGTCGTCAGTGTTAATATCGCTATATTATCAGAAATATAACGATGCTAACATTTATGCTATAACCACTTAAAACCAAGGGAATTAGACTTGACTTCTAATTAGCATCAGATGATGGTGCTAACAGGTCTAAAAAATCATCCATTTCCGACAACACATACTGTTCAGATTTGGCCTGAATATTTAGATATTGCTGCAAAACATGATTACCGAATTGCGTAAGTATTGCACCACCACCATGTGGCCCGCCTACAACTGTAGTCACCAATGGTTCTTTAAAGCTCACATTCATGACTGCGACTAAATCCCAAGCACGTTTATATGACATATTCATACTTTTAGCAGCCCCAGAGATTGAGCCGTGACGATTAATGGCATCAAGTAATTCTGCTTTTCCAGGACCAAAAGCGATGAACTTGCCATGCGGTATTTGAATTTTAATTTTTACTGTACGCATGCATCAAGTTAAGCATATTTTCAAAAAAAATGCATTGATGATGCTCATTCAATACCTCTAAGTCGCATACCCGACCAATAATTAGTCACTATAAAAACCATTATTAAATTTATCTCTCTAACAAGTAAGACGAAAACAAATCTATTGATTAAATATTAATTTGGTGCATTTTTATCTTTTTTAGAACTAATTCGCACCTTAACTGTGCGGGTTTTATTTTAAATTAAGCGCTAAATACTAAACTGTATACAGCAAAATTATTAGTATTTTCTTAATATAATCATGATGATAAATAACAATAAAAAACTTGGCATGGCAATTGCTAATACATTATTGAAATAACTTGGTAGAACTCTCATGTTAAGAGTAATGATTGTTGATAATGATTTGGAACGCACGAAGCCACTCAAGCAATCTTTGCTAGATAATGGCTACGAGGTAATTGCGCACCTGAAAGATTCAGTCAACCTAGATGACGCTTGTTGCGAGTTACAGCCAGACATTGTGATTATTGATACAGATTCTCCAAGTCGCGATACGTTAGAAAATGTTTGTGTGATGACCATGCATAAACCCAGACCTATTGTAATGTTTACGCATGATGGCGACAAAGAGCAAATTAAATTAGCAACACAAGCAGGTGTTTGTGCTTATGTAGTGGGCAGCATTCCAAACGAACGGCTGCGCCCTGTGATTGATGCAGCGGTCGCGAGATTTGAAGAATTTAAACATTTGCGTGAGGCTTTAAACGAGGCAAATGTAAAGCTAAGTGAACGTAAAGTGATTGAACGTGCAAAAGGTTTGATTATGAAACAACGTAAGATTGATGAGGAAGAGGCCTACAGTCTTTTACGCTCAATGGCGATGCAAAAGAACCTGCGGATTGCGACACTATCTGAACAAATTGTTGAGGCGGCACAGTTGTTGCTTTAATGAAAACAAGTAGGAATATAGATTAATTAATAACATAGATTATAAATAGCGTATTGCAGCTCAACGGTGAGCAACAAGCAATATGTGAACTTACAAATAATAAAGCAGTAATAAATAGAGCCAAAGCTGGCTCGAACTAATAGGCAGTACAAGGCAAAGGCGTCTTGATAAAAAAATTCTTTAATTATTTAAAGAGTTTATTTTTGTCAGACGCCTTTTTTGTTGTTCATTTTTAGCAATCAACACAAGTTTTGAAACATAATTTTTAGAAAGTTTGATTTACTTTAGGAGAAATAAATGAGTAATAAAGACAATATCGCTGATAACACTAAAGTTGATAGCACCGCTGTAGACAGCAGCCGTCGCGATTTTTTCCGTAACAGTGCAGCGGGCGCTTTTGGCGCAGCGGCTTTAATGGGATTAGTGCCGAATGGCATACGCACACAAGCTTATGCAGCAGGTTCTGATGCACCAGAAATCACTGAAGTGAAAATTGGCTTTATTCCGCTGACAGACTGTGCGCCGATTATTGTGGCGGCAGAAATGGGCTTCGATAAAAAATATGGCATCAAAATCATACCTGCGAAACAAGCTTCTTGGGCTGCAATTCGCGATAAAACAGTGAATGGTGAGTTACACGCTTCACATGTGTTATATGGCTTGATTTACGGTGTGCAATTAGGCATCGGTGGTCAGCAAAAAGATATGTCTGTACTGATGAATTTGAACCACAACGGCCAAGCGATTACCTTAGCTAGCCAACTAAAAGATAAAGGTGTGACCGATGGTCGTAGCTTAAAACGTTTACTAGACAACGAAAATCGCGATTACACCTTTGCGCAAACATTCCCTACCGGCACACACGCGATGTGGCTCAATTACTGGTTGGCTGCAAATGGCATTAACCCGACTAAAGACGTTAAAACGATTGTAGTGCCGCCGCCACAAATGGTTGCGAATATGCGTATCGGTAATATGGATGGCTTTTGCGTAGGCGAACCATGGGGCGCACGTGCCATTTACGACAAAGTAGGCTACACCGTTACCACCACACAAGATATCTGGTTAGATCACCCAGAAAAAGTATTGGGTACTACCGCTGAATTTGTGGCTAAAAACCCAAATACAGCGCGCGCAATGATTGCCGCAATTTTAGAAGCTTGTAAGTACATTGAGGCGATTGAAAACCGTGCCAAGGTTGCCAAATTGATTGCTGGCAAGGCTTATGTGAACACTTCAGAAGATGTGATTGCTGGGCGCTTTGTAGGTGATTACGACAATGGAATCGGTAAAAAATGGAAAGACCCTAACTACATGAAGTTTTACGGTGACGGCGCAGTTAACTTCCCTTATCTTTCAGATGGCATGTGGTTCTTAACGCAACACAAACGTTGGGGTTTGCTAAAAACAGATCCAGATTATTTAGGTGTTGCTACCAAAGTAAACGCGATCAAGCTTTATACGGAAGCCGCTGGTTTGGTGGGGGCAAGTATTCCTAAAAATGTGATGCGCACAAGTAAGCTGATGGATGGCGTCGTGTGGGATGGTAAAAATCCTGCGGCATATGCTGCTAGCTTCAAGATTCATGGGTAAAAGTTTAAGTTAAAAATTAACTGAATTGCAGCATTGCAAGTGGTTATTTACCAACTGCAATTCAGTCAATATGTAATTAAAAAAGGAGTACATCATGAGTGCCATGAGTTTAGAAAAAGAAAGTTTAAAGACAATTTTGCAGGTTGCTAGCAGTGATACTACAAATACTGAAGCTGATGTTAAGGCTAATGAGAATGTAGTCGCAGCGAATGATGCGAACTTAGAAATTAGCAAAATTAAGGCTGATGCCCCTAAATTCAAAAGAACAGTTAAACCTCACAATAAAAAAGCTTATGCCTTTTTTAAAATGGCGTTGCCTCCTATGTTTGGTGTTTTGCTGTTTTTGGGGCTTTGGACATTACTTTCACATCAAACACCTGTTTTACCAGGCCCACTCAGCACATTTAAATCAGCAGTAGATTTATTTGCGCATCCATTCTATGTGAACAGCTTAGACGATCAAGGTATTGGTTGGAACATTCTGGCATCGCTAGAACGTGTTGCACTAGGGTTTGGTTTAGCCGCGGTAGTAGGTATTCCTCTAGGCTTCATGATTGGTCGCTATGAGTTTGTGTCTCGGATGTGTGCACCTGTCATTGGTTTACTACGCCCAGTTTCACCACTCGCTTGGTTACCGCTTGGCCTATTGGTATTAAAAGCAGCTGCACCCGCAGCCATATGGGTAATCTTCATCTCTAGCATTTGGCCGATGTTGATTAACACCGCGGTTGGTGTGAGCAAGGTACCGAAAGACTACATGAATGTCGCAAAAGTGCTTAATTTAAGTGAATGGAAAATCATTACTAAAATTTCATTCCCTTATGTACTGCCTTACATGATGACCGGTGTACGCCTTTCAATGGGTATTGCTTGGCTAGTGATTGTGGCAGCTGAAATGTTGAATGGCGGCGCAGGCATTGGCTTCTGGCTCTGGGATGAATACAACGCATCAAACTATGAGCACATCATTATCGCAATTTTTGTAGTGGGTATTATCGGCTTGATACTAGAGCAAACTTTAATTGCCCTTGCTAAACGTTTTAATTACGAATAAAGGGATGATCATCATGAGCGACACTACAAATAACTTAGAGAAAATCACTGATCGTTATGTGTACATTGAAGATGTAAACATGCGCTTTGAAACTAAAACCGGCGTTTTTGAGGCACTGAAAAACATCAATTTATCCATCAACCAAGGTGAGTTTGTTTCGATTATCGGTCACTCTGGTTGCGGTAAATCAACTGTGCTCAATTTAATTGCCGGTTTGCTGGAACCCACTGATGGACATTTATTTTGTGCAGGGCGCGAAATTGCTGCACCAGGCCCAGAGCGTGCTGTGGTGTTTCAAAATCATTCGTTACTGCCTTGGTTGACCTGTGCAGAAAATGTGCATTTAGCAGTTGAACGTGTATTTGGTTCTGAAACGCAGGTACAACAACGATTACGCACTTTAGCAGCGTTAGAGTTGGTTGGACTTACTCATGCTGCCGATAAACGTCCAAATGAAATTTCTGGTGGCATGAAACAGCGTGTGGGCATTGCGCGTGCACTAGCAATGGAACCAAAAGTATTACTGTTAGATGAGCCATTTGGTGCATTAGATGCTTTAACGCGCGCAAACCTACAAGATGAATTAATGGGGATCATGTGGAAAACGGGCGCAACAGCAGTAATGGTGACACACGATGTAGATGAAGCGGTATTACTTTCAGACCGCATTGTAATGATGACCAATGGCCCATCAGCGGGTATTGGCGAAATATTAGACGTTAATCTACCGCGCCCTAGAGCACGCCTAGACCTAGCAGAAGATAGAGATTACAACCATTTACGTAGTGAAGTGTTGCGCTTTTTATACGAGCGTCACGCAAAAAAAGCCGCTTAATAATTACTTAAACTTGTACGTTATTAGAACCAGACTTTTAAAATAATTTTTATATCAAAAGGGAAGAACATATGAAATCGAACGCCTCATTTAAGCTCAACGTAATTGCAGCTTGTACAACCTTGGCATTATTGAGCATGGCGCAAGCTGCCAACGCTGAAGATGCAGCTGCGGAGCCTGAGTACACATTTTTAGATTCGATCAAGCAAGGCAAACACATGACAAACTTTCGTTTACGTTATGAGGGTATCGACCAGAACAGCTATCAAGGCACAACA
>JANOHT010000107.1:0-20566 GCA_031406605.1 Methylotenera sp.
GCTTTGTCTACCCAGCTTTTATTGCGTGGGCTGTGTTTGCTAGCATCACCTTGTGTACTCGTTTCAAATTCACGCAGTAATTTCTTTTGATGCTCTGTCAGTTTAACTGGTGTTTCAACCACAACATGCACCATTAAATCACCGGGTTCAGATTGACGCAGCGGTTTGATGCCTTTGCCACGCAGTCTGAATACGCCGCCAGTTTGGGTTTCTGCCGGTATTTTCATTTTGGCTGAACCGCCCAAAGTAGGTACTTCGATTTCTCCGCCTAATGCAGCTGTACTGAAACTAATTGGCATCTCGCAATGTAAATTACCACCTTCACGCTGGAATATTTCATGCTCTTTTAAATGAACGACCACATATAAGTCACCTGTAGGTCCGCCATTCACACCAGCTTCACCTTCACCGCTCAATCTGATTCTGTCGCCTTCATCTACACCAGCTGGAATTTTGACTGATAAAGTTTTATTCTGTTTAACGCGACCAGCACCATGGCAAGTACCGCATTTATCTTCATCTTTAATGACTTTGCCAGCGCCATTACATTTTGGACAAGTTTGCTGAACAGAGAAAAAGCCTTGTTGCATGCGCACTTGGCCATGACCATTACATGTAGTACAAGTGACAGGTGCTTTGCCAGATTTTGCGCCAGAACCTTTGCAGGTTTCGCAGGCTGACTGCACAGGAATACGGATTTTGGTTTCAGTACCCTTAGCTGCATCTTCCAGGCTGATTTCCATGTTGTAACGTAAATCTGCACCACGGTATACATTGTTACGTTGACCACGAGCACCGCCACCAAAAATATCGCCAAAAATATCGCCAAACGCATCACCGAAGCCTGCACCGCCAAATCCAGCGCCACCAGCACCATGCTCTACACCTGCATGACCGTATTGATCATAAGCCGCACGCTTTTGGTCATCGCTCAACATTTCATAGGCCTCTTTCGCCTCCTTGAACTGTTCTTCTGATTTTGGATTATCTGGGTTGCGATCAGGATGCAGTTTCATCGCTAATTTGCGATAAGACTTTTTTATTTCTTCTTCAGACGCATCTTTTTTAACGCCTAATATTTCGTAGTAATCTCTTTTGGTAGCCATAAATTTGTGTCGATAGTCGGTAGTAGTTAATTGGCAGTTAATAGCGAAAAGTCGTTAACATCATTTGACGATGTTAACGACCAATCACTAAAAACTAATGGCAAAACTTAGTCTTTTTTCACTTCTTCAAACTCAGCATCCATCACTTCGGCATCCACAGTTTTTTCGCCTTCTTGACTTGGCTGCGCGCTCTGGGTATTCGCTTTTGCCTGTTCTTCGGCATACACTTTTTCGCCCAGCTTTTGCGAAGCTTCCATCAATGCATTGGTTTTCGCTTCAATGGTTTCTTTATCGTCAGATTGCAGCACATCTTCTACATCTTTCAATGCCGTTTCAATTGCTGTTTTCTCAGCTTCATCCAACTTATCGCCATGCTCAGCAAGTGATTTTTTCACGCTGTGTACCATGCCGTCTGCCGCGTTACGCGCATCCACCAATTCACGGTATTTTTTATCTTCATCCGCGTATTTAATCGCGTCTTCTTCCATTTGCTGAATTTCAGCTTCAGACAAACCAGAGTTTGCTTTAATGGTAATTTTATTTTCTTTACCAGTCGCTTTGTCTTTAGCAGAAACGTGCAAAATACCATTCGCATCAATGTCAAAAGTTACTTCAATTTGCGGCATGCCACGAGGTGCTGGTGGAATATCGCTTAAGTTGAATTGACCTAGCGATTTATTGGCAGAAGCCATTTCACGCTCACCTTGCAACACTTGAATCGTCACTGCATTTTGGTTGTCATCAGCCGTTGAAAACGTTTGCGATGCCTTGGTAGGAATCGTGGTGTTTTTCTTGATAACTTTAGTCATCACACCGCCCAATGTTTCAATACCTAAACTTAGTGGCGTTACGTCAAGCAACAACACATCTTTAACGTCACCTTTCAGCACGCCACCTTGAATCGCTGCACCTACCGCTACCGCTTCATCAGGGTTCACATCTTTACGTGGTTCTTTGCCGAAAATCTCTTTTACTTTCTCTTGCACTTTAGGCATACGGCTTTGACCGCCCACTAAAATTACGTCGGTAATATCGTCAATTGAAACGCCGGCATCTTTAATCGCAGTACGGCATGGTGCCATTGTGCGTTCAATTAAGTCTTCAACTAAAGACTCTAATTTAGCGCGTGTAATCTTAACGACTAAATGTTTAGGGCCAGTTGCATCTGCAGTGATATACGGCAAGTTCACTTCAGTTTGTGTTGCGCCAGAAAGCTCGATTTTCGCTTTTTCTGCCGCTTCTTTTAAGCGCTGTTTAGCCAATAAGTCATTGCGTAAATCTAAGCCACCATTTTCTTTTTTGAACTCATCTGCTAAAAAGTCGATTAAACGATTATCAAAGTCTTCACCACCTAAAAACGTGTCACCATTAGTACTCAATACTTCAAATTGATGTTCGCCATCAATGCTTGAAATTTCAATAATAGAAACGTCGAATGTACCGCCGCCCAAATCATAAACCGCAATTTTACGGTCACCCTCTTGTTTGTCTAAACCAAAGGCTAACGCAGCTGCAGTAGGCTCGTTGATGATACGTTTAACATCTAAACCAGCGATACGGCCAGCGTCTTTAGTGGCTTGGCGTTGGCTATCGTTAAAGTATGCAGGCACAGTAATCACGGCCTCAGTCACTTCTTCGCCTAAATAATCTTCAGCTGTTTTTTTCATTTTACGTAATACTTCAGCTGAAATTTGCGGTGGGGCCATTTTTACGCCGCGCACTTCAACCCATGCGTCGCCGTTATCTGCTTTAGCAATGGTGTAAGGCATTAATTGAATATCTTTTTGCACTTCTTTTTCTTCAAAGCGACGACCAATTAAACGCTTAACCGCATATAGTGTGTTCTTAGGGTTAGTCACCGCTTGGCGTTTAGCTGGGGCACCAGCTAAGATTTCGCCATCTTCTTGGTAGGCGATGATTGAAGGTGTTGTGCGTGTACCTTCTGAGTTTTCAATCACGCGCGGCTTGCCGCCTTCCATCACAGCGACGCAAGAGTTTGTTGTACCTAAATCGATACCAATAATTTTTCCCATAATTCCTATTCCTTTTACTTATTTAATTAATTGCCAAATATACAAATGAGTGCTTAATAGTCACTGCATTTTTATACCAATCGGCAATTCTGAATTGATAACCTTGTTTGTAAGATGGTGACTGTTTTTTTAAATTCAAGACCTTGATTTTGTCTGTTTTTGCACCTAAATTTAAAAGATTTATTTAGCCACCATGACTAAAGCAGGGCGTAATACGCGGTCGTTCAACGTATAGCCTTTTTGCAGTACGCTAGTGACAGTATTAGGTTCGCCACTGTTTTCTAACATGCTGATTGCTTGATGCTTGTTTGGATCAAACTTTTCACCGACTGGATTGATTTCAGCAATATTAAATTTATCAAATACTGAGCCTAATTGTTTGGCTGTGATTAACACGCCGTCTTTATAGCTCTGTACATCTGTTGCTTCAATCAATAAAGCTGCATCTAAACTATCTTTTACTGCCAGTAATTCATTTGAGAATTTCTCTAATGCAAATTTACGCGCCTTTTCAATATCATCCATCGCACGGCGGCGAATGTTTTCGCCATCGGCTTTAACATAAAGAACCGCAGCTTTTGCTTCAGCTAACTGTGTTTCCAGTTCGACGATTCTGTCATCAAGAGAGCCAGCAGCACCATTGACTGGGTCTAGTTCTATCGAGTCCTGCGCCAGTTCTTCCGTGTCTAATTCTGAGTTTTGATTGTCTTGTTGCATGTATTTCCTCACTAAACTTATTTATTGAACAACCTGATTTAATTGAATAGCTTTGTTTAAGTTGAATTGCTTTGTCATATTGAATAACAATGTTTTAAAAATGGGGATAGCTAGGATGATTTCAAGCCCATCATTAGAAAATTATTGTGGAAACTCTTGAGATGGATGAAGCTAATTGAATGCTTAAGGACTTGTAATATTTTCTAATGCTATCAGTACTTCTTTTACTGACGGTATTAGCCCAATTCCGCCTAGGTTAGTGGCCGGTGCATAAGCCCCTGCGCAAACGCCAGTGAGTGCAGGATTGGTGTCTGTATAAATTGCAACGGTAGGAACGTTAAGCGCAGCCGCTAAATGCGATAAACCAGTGTCTACACCAACGGCAGATTGTGATTGACTGATAACTGTTGCTAATTGTGCAATTGATAACTTAGGTAGCACCGTTGCGTTTATAAGTGTGCTTGCTATAAGCTGTGCGCGTTCCAATTCAGCAGCGCTCGCCCAAGGCAAAACTAGATGCAGTTTTCGTTCGGCCAAGGCGTTTCCCAACGCAATCCATAATCCAGTTGGCCACAATTTGCTATCACGGCTAGTGCCATGTAAGCCGATTACATAAGGTTTGCTTAGTATTACATCTAATGGAGTTGAGGCGTTAATGCCGTAATCGGGTAAGTTACTGGGGATTGCATAGCCAAAAGCTAATGCAGTTAACGCACGGTTGCGCGCTACAGCATGTTGCGCACGTGAAACTGAATGGGTTGTATTGTAGAAAAAGCTGGAAATCGCTTCGCGTGCGGAGTGTTTATCGTAGCCATGTTTGTTGCCCTGACTAAAATAGGTCATCAATCCACTTTTGAGTAAGCCTTGCGTGTCTAACACGATGTCATAGTGCTTTTTTGCTAACAGTTGTTTAACGGCTTTAATTTCTTGCCAAGTCGTTTTGCTGAATAATGCTTTACGCCAGCGGCGCATGGCCACAGGAATCACTTCACTCACAGCAGGATGTAGCTTTGGAATATCTGCAAAGCTGGCTTCTGCCAGCCAGTCAATTTCAATATCTGGATAGTGCGCGCGAATGTCCGCAATAATAGGCAGATTATGGATCACATCACCTAAAGAGGATGTTTTAACGATAAGCAATTTCAGCATAGTCGCAATTTTCGCATACAATTTAGTTTTTATGACTGAAGCGCGCAATTTTGAAGTTTGCTTTTTTAATCTTTAAGTACTTTCCATATGGCGGCATGCAGCGAGATATGTTGCGCACGGCGAACGAGCTTGTGAAGCGCGGACATACCGTCGAGATTTTTGCAATGTCCTGGCAGGGTGACTTGCCGGATGCGAATATTAAAGTACATGTGATTAACACTGCCGGACTCTTTAATTACCAGCGTTATCAAAAATTCATCAGTCAAGCGCATGAGGCTATTAGAAACGCTGGAGATTTTGATTTCATCTTTGGCTATAACCGCATGGTTGGTTTGGATGCACATTTTGCTGCTGACCCTTGTTTTATGGAGCGTGCGCATAAACAGCGTAGCTTTTTATATCGATTACTGCCTAGAGTAAAATGGTTTGCAGAATGCGAACGCGTAATATTTGCTAAAGAGGCTAATACCGAAATCTTAATGGTTTCAGAAGGCGAAAAAGCCCACTTTCAGCATTGGTATCAAACGCCTAGTGAGCGTTTTCATTATATTCCGCCCTATCTTTCTGCGGTGCGCTTTAAGCTGGAAGATAAGCAATTGATGCGCAGTTACCTAAGGGAAACTTTTAACTTTGGACAAGATGATTTTGTATTCATGTTGACTGGTTCAGGCTTTCACATGAAAGGCTTGGATCGTGCGATTCATGCGATGGCAGCTTTGCCTAAAGAAATGCTTGAGCGAGTTAGGTTGCTGGCAGTTGGACAAGATAATCCTAAACCATTTGAAGTGATGGCTAAAAAGTTAGGCCTTGCAAAGAATCTAGTGATCTCAAAAGGGCGCCCCGATATTCCGCAATTGATGCAAGGTGCTGATGTATGCATACACCCTGCGTATCGAGAGAATACAGGATTGGTGATACTCGAAGCCCTTGCGTGTGGCGCACCTATGCTAGTCACAGAGAGTTGTGGCTATGCAAAACATGTCGCTAAAGCGGACGCAGGTGTCGTGATTGAGATGCCCTTTGCGCAAGACAGATTTAACCAGGCATTTTTGATGATGATTGAATCACCCAAAAAAGCAGAGTGGACTAACAATGGTTTGGCATACGCTAAGGTGTTAATGAGTGAAAATGATGGCAGTGCTGAGGCTAAGATTTTAATCAATCTAGCAGAATGTAAAATAAAAAAACAGACAAGCTGGGCAATCTAATGCGCTTTAACACTCATCACAGTAACGAGATTGTCGAGCTGCCAGAAGCCATTGCTGCGCATTTAGATAAGGGTAATCTATTTGAGCAAGTGATGCAGATAGATGGAAAAGCATTCAGGGATGTTCCAGGGCGCAAAACCTTACAGGTGCAATTCGGCGAGCATAGCTATTTTATTAAGCAACATTTTGGCGTAGGCTGGGGGGAGATTTTCAAGAATCTTCTGACGCTAAAATTGCCAATCTTAGGCGCTAAAACTGAAAAACTTGCGATACAAAAATTAAATGAAATTGGCATTGCGACGACGCCTTTCGTAGGTTTTGGTGAGCGTGGCTATAATCCTGCCAGCAGACAGTCCTTTCTGATCACTAAAGATTTAGGCAATATTATCTCGCTTGAAGATTTATGTCTTGATTGGAAAAATCAGCCCCCATCAGCCAGATTCAAGCGAAACATGATTATTGCAGCTGCGGAGCTAACGCGTAATTTGCATGAAAATGGCTTAAATCACCGGGATTTCTATCTATGCCATCTATGTTTGGATCCCAAGGCGCTAGAAAGTAATCAACAAATTGAACTATATTTGATTGATTTGCATCGCATGCTAATACATAAAACATCTGACTATCATGACAATATGAAGGATATTGCCGCGCTGTATTTTTCAAGTATGGATATGGGATTAACCACGCGCGATTATTTACGTTTTAAATATTATTATGCCAAGAATTTCTTGCCTGCCAAAACTGAGTTTTGGCAAATGGTAGTCGATAGAGCTAACAAACTTTATGCAAAATTCCACAGTGATAAATTCCAGAAAAGGCTAGAGGTTGAAAAGGCTGCATTAAAAAAATGAGCACTTTGTTTATCGACCCTCAATATCGGGGGCTGTTTGATTTTCATCAACTCAATAACTTTAACGCATTATGGGATGCCAAGATTGATTGGTTTGAGGAGCCCAATGAGCGACGCGGGGGTTGGAGTGGAGTAGGACAGCTACACCTTAAATCCAACGCGGGTGAGGAAGTTGTACTGTTTGTAAAAAAACAGCAAAATCACGGTCGCCGCACCTTAAAGCATCCTATACAAGGAGAGCCTACCTTTAGAAGGGAGTTTGATAATCTCCAGTTTTTAGATAAGCATCAGTTTATGGCACCCAATGTCGTTTACTATGGCGAAGACGATGCGCCACATCAACAGCGGGCGATGCTGGTCACTCTGGCTTTAACCCAATATCAAGCATTCGATGAGTGGGTAAAGTCAGGTTATGCGCAGTTGTTTGATTCAGACAAAACTGATTTTTTGCAGACTTTAGCGCGAAGTATTCGGCGTTTTCATGCTTTAGGAATGGTACATCGTGCGCTTTATCCTAAGCACATTTTTATCAATACAACTGAGACATCGAAGATTGCCGTGATTGATCTTGAAAAAGCGCGTTTGACTAAGATGGGTTGGTATCGCACTTATTTTGACTTGGCTGCACTATTTAGACATGCAACATGGTGGAACAAAGAAGAACAGCTGATTTTTTTCAAAGCCTATTGTCTAAAGTCGCAGCTTAATAGTTGCGAGCAATGGTTGTTCAGAAGGATATTAAAACGTGCAGCTCGCTAAAAATATTCATTCCTCGCCCAATTTCAGTATTGGCTTGGTGAATTACAAAACACCTGAATTAACCAAGATTTGTTTAACTTTACTTAAACAGCATTTCGATAATGGTTTGTTAGATGCTAAGCATGTGCAGGTGTGGGTCGTAGATAACAACTCTCAAGATGACAGTACGGATTATTTGCGTAGTTTAGATTGGATACATTTAATCGAGCGAACTCCAGAAGGAAAAGAAGAGGGCTTTGCTGCGCATGGTAAGGCGTTGAATATGATTCTGAACCAGATGGAAGATGATTATTTATTTCTCATGCATACCGATACCTTTGTTTACGAGTCCAAAATCTTTGATGATTTTTTGCAGGAATGCTCGCAACAAATATTGGCTGTGGGATGTTTAGAGCAGCTCAATCGCGGTTATCTCCGAACGACATGGCGATTATTTTCTCGTTTTCTCAAGCACTATATTCGACGTGCGAGGCGCTCATTAGGGTTGGATGGACGTGAGCCAAAACCTTGGCGGGAACAGTATATCAAAAGTTTTTTTGCGCTTTGGAATGTCAAATGGATGAAGCAGAAAGGTTATACATTTTTCATGGAAAGTCGTATTCCTACTTACGAGTTGCAAGATGTGCTGCAAAGCCAAGGTAAAGATAAGCATATTCGCCTGATTTCTCCAATGAAACTGTTTAAATCCCTTGATCATGTAGAGGCTGGTACGGTTGGTCTAGTGGCCGGTTACGGTGACATGAATCGTCGAGTTAAGCGTAAAATGGCGATATTGAAAAAAATCAATCAATCTTAAAAGAAATTAATAGCTAACGTTATGACAACTGAAGGTTTTTTACCCATAGAACATGCACAGGGTTTGCGTTTAGATAGTGCTGTCGCTCGAGGAATAGGCGCAACTGTAATGGGTGAATATGCTTTTGCTGAGCCATTCGCGCATACGGTGATAGATGATTTCTTACCACAAGTGGTAGCAGATAAGTTGCTGGCGCATTTCCCCACTGAAAAAAAACAGCACGATAAAGTCTATGAAAAAGGCTATGGCGGTCAATTCAAGCGTCAAATATCACCCTATGATTGCGATGTATGGTTGCAAAGTGCTTTTGCTTTTTTCAACTCTCCTGCCATGCTCGAATTCTTGGAAGGGTTAACAAATATCAAAGGCCTGATTCCGGATCCGTACTTTACTGGCGGTGGTTTGCATGAAATCAGTGCAGGAGGCAAGTTAGGCATTCACGCAGATTTTCAAGTGATTGAAAACTTACAACTAAAACGTCGTATTAACGTGTTGATATATCTTAATAAAGACTGGCAGCCTGCTTATGGCGGTAATCTGGAGTTATGGGATACTAAAATGCAGCATAAGGTTAAAAGCGTAGCACCCTTGTTCAACCGTTGTGTGATATTCAATACTGATGCAGATAGCTTTCATGGGCATCCGGATCCACTTACGACTCCTGATACCGTTACTCGGAAATCGATAGCCCTTTATTACTACACTGCGCAACTCATTGAAAATAATGCAGGTGAGTCTCGGCATACTTTATACGTTGCTAGACCTAACGATACGCCAGAGAATATTGCACAGGCGAAAAAGTTGGCAGAAAAGCGTGACAAACGCGCTAAGAAAATTCACGCAGGAAATAATACTGGTTTTCTAGATAAACTTAAAAAGCTGTTTGACTCAAATTGAGTATAACCACTGACTCTGAATTGCAGGCTGATGTTTTTCCTGTATTAAATTCCATTGTGTTGGCGAATGGCAGTGAGCTAAAGCTGCTTAATTTGGTGCGAAAAGTACCTGATAAGCGTCTGGTTTATCAGGCTGTCTGGCAAGATATGGCCGTGTATGCAAAAGTATTTATAGGTGAAAATCCTCAAAAATATGCACAACGCGACCTGCAGGGTATTCAAAGACTATTAGATGCCAATATACTCACGCCAAAAATATTGCTTAACGATATTACTGCTGATGGTACAAGTTATGTGTTGATTCTTGAAGAGATTAGGCCTGCAATGAATGTCGAAGCGGTTTGGAATGCATTGCCATTGGGATCTAATCCACGTTTGCAAATAGCCTTAGATTTAGTGGCAGAAGTTGCTAAACATCATAACGCGGGTTTGCAGCAAACTGATTTGTATTTGAAAAACTTCCTTCTACAGGAAAATCGGATTTTCACATTGGATGGTGATGGAATAAAACTCTTGCCAAAATTCAACGATGGGCAAACTTGTTTAAGAAATTTAAGTGCTTTGCTTTCAAAATTTGATGTGCTTGAAATTGAAAACTGGTTGCCGCAGTTACTCAGAATTTATGGAAATACTAGAGGCTGGCAAACTTTACCTAGACTTGAACTGATGCGGCATCTTATTCAGGTGCATCGTACAAGAGTTGCCAATACTTACGCGGATAAAAAAGTATTTAGAACTTGTACCGATGTTCAAGTGAATGCTAATTCAAATCAATATTTTGCGGTGGCGAGAGGTTATGTAGGTAATGAGGTTTTGAGTGATGTCAAAGCGCTAGATAACTTTTTGTTAAAGCCAGCTTTTAAAAGTGGTAATACATGTACCGTAGGGCTGCTAAATTCGATTGATGCGCAAAAAGTGGTCATCAAGCGGTACAATGTTAAAAGTACATGGCATGGTGTTATGCGAAGTTTCAGAAAAACACGTGCCGCCGCTTCATGGGCCAATGCGCATCGTTTGAATTTGCTTGGTTTGCCGACCATTCAGCCTGTGAGTCTGCTGGAAGAGCGCTTCTTTTTTGGGAAGTTGCGTGGAAAAAGTTATTTTTTAAGCACGTTTATCAATGCGCCTGATGTGGATGTTTTTTTTGCAGCAGAGCGTGAAATAGCCAAGCGTACCGATGCTGTGAAGCAAATCGTAGAATTGTTTTACCGTTTGTATTTGCTCAATATTTCTCATGGTGACATGAAGGCAAGCAACATCAAAATCGTTGATAATCAGCCTGTGTTGATTGATTTAGATAGCATGGCACAGCATCGTTTTGTCTGGTTTGCCATCCGTAACCATGCGCGAGATTTGCGGCGTTTTATGCGTAACTGGCAGGCTGATGCTGATTTAACGGCAGAATTTAAAAGCATGTTTAATCAGGTTTATAAAGACCGCCAACCATTGAAGTTAGCACATATTAGTTAATACCGTTTTTTAGATATAGATTTTTTTAGAGACTTTTACATGATAGTTTTAGGTTTATCTGGTGCTTTAGGTCACGACGCTTCAGCGGCTATTTTAGTCGATGGGAAAATTATTGCTGCAGCAGAAGAGGAGCGTTTTATTCGTGATAAACACGCTAAAAATTTATTTCCGTATGAGGCAGCAAAATTTTGCTTAAAACAAGCGGGCATTAAAGCAGAAGAAGTCGATATTGTTGCTTTTCCTTATGGTGAAATCCCACTCAGTACCAACGCGCGTTGGCATTATGCTAAACGCCATTGGTATGCGCCAGATCGCGCTTTGGACGCGTTATTTAACGGTAATCGCCGTTTCCGTCGCAATCGTGATAAATCACTTAAACTCATGGCTGATTTAGGGTTAACAAACGCTAAATTTGTGCCTGTGGAGCATCACCTTGCCCACGCTTCTAGTGCTTATCATTTAAGCGGTTTCAAAGAGAAAACTGCGATTGTCGGTATTGATGGGAAAGGTGAGTACGCGACCACGTTTTTTGGCTACGGTGAAAATGGTGTCATCCATAAAATTAAAGAGTTTTATGATCCAGACTCATTAGGCGGTATGTATGGCGCCATTACCGAATATCTCGGTTTTGAAATGCTCGATGGTGAGTTCAAAGTGATGGGCATGGCGCCTTATGGTGATGCAACGAAATATGATCTGTCGAAATTAGTTACATTTGAAAATGGCGATTTACGCATCAACACTGAGTTAGTCAATGTGGTTGGTTTGCGCCGTTATAAAGAAAATGGTCGCGGGCATTATTTTTCCCCAAAACTAATCGAGTGGCTAGGCCCTAAGCGTCACGGCGACGAGATTGATGATCCTTACATTCATTACGCTGCTTCTGTGCAAGCCTTGCTTGAAGATATTGCGCTGAAAATGATCGACTATTATCTAGGCGATATTATTCGCGAAACTGGACGCATTGCCATGGCGGGCGGCGTTGCGCTGAACGTGAAATTGAACCAACGCATCATTGCCATGCCCCATGTTAAAGAGCTATTTGTACAACCTGCTTCCGGTGATAATGGCACATCATTGGGTGCGGCTACTTATGCTGCGCATCAAGCCGGCGATATCATTGCGCCGATGCAGCATGCATATTTGGGTCCTGCTTATAGCACTGAAGAGTGTATTGCCGCATGCGAAGCGCATCCTAATAAGCCTAAATTTACCCGTGTGGAAAATGCAGCGCAAAAAGGCGCTGAATTATTGGCGAACGGTAATCCGTTAGCCTGGTTGCAAGGCCGTATGGAGTTTGGGCCACGCTCATTAGGCTGCCGTAGTATTTTGGGTGACCCAAGCTATCCTGGTGTAGCAGATCGCATCAATGCACAAATTAAATATCGCGAACGCTGGCGTCCGTTTTGCCCAAGTATGCTCGATACCTATGCAAAAGATATTTTGCAAACGGAGCATCCTGCGCCTTATATGACTTTTACATTTGACGTAGCTGAGCATTGGAAATCTCGCATTCCGGAAGTCGTGCACGAAGATGGTACAGCGCGTGCACAAGTCGTCACGCATGAGACTAATCCGCGATATTATGAGTTGATTGAGCATTTAGAGAAATTACGTGGCGTGCCCGTAGTGCTTAACACTTCGCTTAACCGTAGAGGCGAGCCGATGATCTGCTCACCTACTGATGCGCTTAATATGTTTTTCGGGTGCGATTTAGAGTACCTGATGATGGAAGACATACTTGTAACAAAGGCTTAACTCACCTATTAATTCGGCGAGTAGCCTGCAAGTGTGTTTGACGATATGCCCCGCTTTGGGGATAATTGAATAAGTTTATTAATTTTTGCACTGTCTTGAATCATGAAACAATCTCACATAGAAGTTACCGAACGCATCCGCGAACGTAGTAGGCCAACTCGTACTGCTTATTTGAACCGTGTCGATGACATTATCGCGCGTCCACGCAGTGCTGATCGTCTAGGCTGCGCTAACGTAGCCCATGCTTTTGCGGTATTACCTCAAAATGAAAAATTAAGAGTTGTCGCTCATAAAGCGCCACATATCGGTATTGTCACCGCGTATAACGAGATGCTTTCTGCACATCAGCCTTACGAAAACTACCCCAGTATTATTCGTGATGAAGCCCGTAAACACGGTGCTACTGTGCAAGTTGCCGGCGGCGTACCGGCGATGTGCGACGGTGTAACGCAGGGTGAGCCCGGCATGGAGCTTTCACTGTTTAGTCGCGATAATATTGCCATGGGTACGGCGATTGCACTGTCGCACGATGTATTTGATGCGGCTTTATTGTTAGGTGTATGCGATAAAATCGTGCCAGGTTTGTTGATTGGCGCGCTACATTTTGGTCACTTGCCATGTGTGTTCGTACCTGCAGGTCCAATGAGCACAGGTTTGGACAACACAGCAAAATCTAAAGTACGTGAGCAATATGCGCAAGGTAAAGTAGGGCGGCAAGAATTACTTGCCTCGGAATCTGCAGCCTACCATGGCGCGGGCACCTGTACGTTTTATGGCACTGCAAATAGCAACCAAATGCTGTTAGAAGCAATGGGTCTGCACGTGCCAGGCGCAGCTTTCGTACATCCTCAAGATGGTTTACGCGAAATTTTAACCCGTGAAGCGGTGCGTACGGTATTGAGCATCACACAGAAACAGCGCTTTACACCAATCGGTAAATTAGTTGATGAATACGTAATTGTGAACGCAATGGTAGCCTTATTGGCTACTGGCGGCTCAACCAATCATTTGATTCATTGGGTAGCAATTGCTCGTGCCGCAGGCATTATTATTGATTGGACTGATTTCCATTATCTTGCAAAAGCTACACCACTGTTAGCAAGTGTGTACCCAAACGGCAAAGCGGATGTGAACCAATTTCAAGCAGCCGGCGGCCCTGCATTCGTGATTCGTGAATTAATCGATGGCGGCTATATGTACCCAGACGTATTCACCGTTGCGTACGGCGGTTTGCGCGAATACGGGAAATTACCGACTTTGGCAGTGGATGAAAAAGAAAATAAATCTATTGTCTGGAAAGACCTGCCCAAAGAAAGCCTGGATGAAACTATCGTGCGTACAGCGGAGTTTCCTTTTAATGAATCTGGTGGTTTACGTTTACTTAAAGGTAATTTGGGACGTAGTGTCATTAAGATTTCTGCTGTACCTGAAGATCGCCATATTATTGAAGCACCAGCGATTATTTTTGATGCACAAGAAGAGTTGCTAGCGGCGTTTGATCGTGGTGAACTAGAGCGAGATTTTGTTGCTGTGGTACGCTTCCAAGGCCCTAAGGCCAACGGTATGCCTGAGCTACACAAACTGACACCACCTTTGGCAGTATTGCAAAATAAAGGTTTCATGGTGGCTATTGTCACCGATGGTCGTATGAGTGGCGCATCAGGCAAGATTCCAGCAGCGATTCACTTAAGCCCAGAAGCTTCTGCAGGTGGCGCGCTCGCTAAAATCCGCAATGGCGATATCATTCGCCTAAATGCGATTGTAGGACAGCTTAATGTCTTAGTGGATGAAGACACTTGGGCGGCGCGTGAAGTGGAAGAACTATCTGACAGTAAACGTCATAATAATTCACATGGCATTGGTCGCGAGTTGTTTGGCGGCATGCGCAAGAATGTTCTATCAGCCGAAGAGGGCGCAATCACTTGGTTGTAACTTTGCAAATCAAACGATAACTTCGTTGCGCTTACTTGCCGTACTATTCGTACTGTCTGCGTTCGCGCGCCTTGTTCTCCTTTGATTATCAAAGTTTAGGTTTTTAAATCTTAAGCCTAATAAATATACGAATTCGAATTAACTTAAATTAGAGAGCAATATGAACACATTAGATTTAGCTAGTTACGGTCCAGTAATCCCAGTAATCGTGATTAACAAAGTAGAAGATGCTGTGCCTATGGCAGAAGCGCTACTTGAAGGCGGTATTAGAGTGCTTGAAGTTACGCTTCGCTCATCATGTGCGCTACAAGCCATGGAGCAGATTGCTAAACATGTGCCAGATGCCATTATGGGTTCAGGCACAGTGCGTAACTTGAAAGATGCGCAAGCTTCATTGGATGTTGGATGTAAGTTCGCAGTGAGCCCAGGCTATACTTCAGAGCTAGGTCAATTCTCACGTAAGATTGGTTTGTCATTATTACCAGGTGTTTCTACCGGTTCAGAAATCATGATGGCGAATGCTGATGATTATTACTTTTTAAAATTATTTCCAGCGGTTGCCGTCGGTGGTATTAATTTGCTAAAAGGTTTTTCGGGCCCATTTGGTGATGTTAAATTCTGCCCGACTGGTGGTGTAACAGTTGAGTCTGCACCACAATTTTTAGCATTACCTAATGTGGTTGTGTGTGGTGGTACATGGCTTACACCAGCAGATGCAGTGGCACGTCGTGATTGGGCACACATTACTAAATTAGCTAAAGAAGCGAGTGCAATTAAAGCCGTCTAGATTTAAGACTTTACTTAGGTTGAAAGTTACTTAGTTTTAGTTCGTGATTACGAAATTTAAAGCTCACTAACAGAACAAAAAGAAGTAATAAAAAAGGTTGCAGTAGCAGCCTTTTTTATTATCAACAACTCTATAAATTAATGGTTCGAAAGAAGTTAAGTTTGCAAAAAAAAATAGACATAACGAGTTATAAATGTATCGTATTTGATTGCGATGGCGTCGTGCTGGATTCAAACATAGTGAAAACGGAAGCCTATTTTCGCACAGCTAAAAATCTGGGTGCTAGTGATGCTGATGCGCAAGATTTGGTTGATTATCATGTGAGATTAGGCGGTATTTCGCGTTATCATAAATTTGATTATTACCTGCGAGAGATTCTCAAAGAGCCAGTCACCGAGCGCGCGATTCAGGCGTTGTTAGATGAGTTCGGGCGTGAATTAGAAGTTGGTTTGATGGAGTGTGAGATTGCAGCAGGTTTAAAAGAGTTAAGAGAAATGACCCCTGATATCAATTGGCTAATACTTTCAGGCGGTGATCAAGACGAATTGCGGACGCTATTTGCCAATCGCACTTTGTCAAATGGGGTAAACTTAGATCAATTATTTGATGGTGGAATCTTTGGTAGCCCAGACAACAAAGATGAAGTGCTAGCCCGTGAAAAGGCCAATGGTAATGTTAAGTTACCAGGCTTGTTCATAGGTGATAGTAAATATGACTACGAGGCTGCAGATCGCGCCGGGCTTGATTTTGTTTTTCTGAGCGATTGGACGGAAGTACCAGATTGGCAAGAATACTGCAAATTGAATAAGATACTGGTATTGCCTAACATTCAGTCACTGATAGAACATGTTTATTAGAACCAGCCATCCGTTAACTCAAGACGAATATGCGGCCATGCAAGTCGGAGCGCAAGTGCTTGAGCAGGATGAAAGAGGTCCCAAAGTATGGTTGTTAGCTGACAATACTATTTTAAAAATTTTTCGGCCGCGTAGTCGTTGGAGCCGCGATACGCTTTATTCTAATGCCAGAAGTTTTTGTCGTAACGCAGATCGATTGTTAGCGCTGGAAATCCCTACAGTAACAATACTCAAATTATTTGCATTTGAGAACTCTGTAGAAGATGCGGTGTTGTATCAACCTTTGCCAGGAACTTCGTTCAGGCACTTATTACAAGCTAAGGCAATTACGCCAAAAATATGTCAAGATTTAGGGGCTTTTGTTGCCAATCTGCATCAGCAGGGCATCTATTTTAGGTCTCTGCATTTCGGCAACATTTTGCTGACCGATGATCAAAAGATTGGTTTGATCGATATTGCAGACATGAATATTTACTGGTGGCGCTTACAGTTGCATACTCGTATACGCAATTTCATACGTATTCAAAAATACCACCAAGACATGCTGTTGTTGGGGCAAGCAAACCGCTTAGCCATCATGGATGCATATGTCCAGCATTCCTATCTCTCTAAAAAACAAGTGCAAAAATTGTTGAGTAGCATCGTATATCAAGCGCATTTGCATCATAGCGAGGGCTAGTGATGCAAATACTGCAAATATGCCACAGCTATTACCCGCCTTTTTTGGATTGTGCCAGACAATATGCTGCACTTTTTCATGGCACAGAGCACCAAGTTATTACGGTATATCTGACAGGTAAAGCAGACCCAGAAGTCGCTGCCAAAACCTGCTCGGATGAAGTCATATTTCTAGGTTATAAAAGCAGTCAGGTTCGTGGGCTGAAGTTAGGCGCAATCCTTAAACTCAGAAAAATTACTCAGCAGAACCAATTTGCTTTTTGCATAGCCCACCGTGTGAAACCGACTTATGTGGCGTTACTTGCCAGCAAGCTGCCGGTAATTAGTGTGCACCATAATTACAATGATTACACACGCTTATCACGTAGATTGTTCATCAATCTATTCAAGAACAGGGTCTTAATGTTGGGTGTTTCAGATTCTGTGCGGGATGATTTGCGCAGAGACCTAAAGGATTGGCCTCAGGATCAAATACAAACTTTGTATAACCATATTGATGTGGCTGTGACACAATCCGAAATGGTAAGTAAAGATAATGCACGTAAGATTCTGAATTTGCCATCCAAGGCATGGATTGTTGGTAATGTAGGTAGGCTACATCACGATAAAGACCAAGCAACACTAATTAAAGCATTTCAATTAGCCTTACCCAATTTGCCAAATAACAGCCTATTGGTGGTAATAGGGGCTGGCTCATTAGAGCAAGAGCTTAAAGCATTGGTTAAAGTGCTTTCAATTGAAAATTCCGTGCAATTTACAGGTAATGTGCCAAATGCGAGAAGATATTTCAAAGCTTTTGATCATTTTGTCCTTACCTCTGATCGAGAGCCATTCGGGATGGTGCTACTTGAAGCGATGGCTGCGGAAATCCCTATTACTTGTAGTGACGGCGGAGGGGGGGCTGAAGTGGTGCGTGATGCAGGCTTGCTATTTCCTTATGGAGATATTGAAGTATTGAGTACTCAGTTGGTCACTATGGCTCACCAAGGTTTGTCTTATTTAGCGCAAACAGATAAATTGCAGTCGACCTTTTCAGATGAGGCCGTGAAAAAATATTTTTGGCAATTACTCGCTACTAATCCATTCAACTCAATTAAATAAAATGCACGTACCGAAAGAACCATTTAGTAAAACCGACGCAAAAAATTTAAGCTCAATCGCAATAGTCATTCCATATTTTGGTGAGTGGCCATTCTGGATGGGCTTTTTTGTAGAAAGTTGCCGAGCTAATCCTACGGTCAACTGGAAGATATTTACTGATTGCGGAGCATTAGATGCATGCCCGGAGAATATTGAGTTAATTCATATGAGTTATCCGGATTACTGCAAGTTAGTGTCTAAAAAGCTGGGAATTACATTTCAGCCAGAGAACCCATACAAGCTATGTGATATTAAGCCTACTTTAGGTGATATTCATGCGGAGGCTTTGCAAGGCTACGATTTTTGGGCATTTGGTGATATTGATTTGGTGTATGGCGATCTGCGTAGTTATTTCACTGCGGAGCGGTTGGCGCAAAAGGACGTGTTTTCTACTCATGCCAGACGTATCTCCGGCCATTTGTGCCTGATTCGAAACACGGAAGAGTTCCGTACTGCCTATAAGCGGGCAGATGGCTGGCAAGCACTCATGACGGCGCCGCAACATACGGCATTCGATGAAAAAGCCTACAGTAAGATCTTTTTACGGCACAAAAACTCACCAGTCTGGGTGCGGAAAATAACCGCTTGGCTAGACCCATGGTTGCAGCGTGCTGAATTTGTGGAGGCCTATACCACACCCCATGCCAAAATCAAATGGATGGATGGCAGCACCAATTATCCCAGTACTTGGCTATGGCAAAATGGAGTGCTGACCAATGTAATTAGTGGCGATAAAACATTCCCCTATTTCCACTTTATGGTATGGAAGAAACATTGGCAGCCGCAAACTATCTCACAATCGAGTGTGAGAGGCTGCCGAATTTTCAGTATTACGGAAACAGGGTTTAAGTTGTTAGAATGATGATTGATTAAAAATTTGATAACTATATAAATATACTGTGAGAGTATGAATATGTTCAGCTTTACAAGTTATCTAAATCTATTTAATCGCATTTCTAGAAAGGCAAAAAAAGAAAATTCAGAAAGGAGATCAATAAATTAAGCCTTAAAGAACGATTTTCTAGAATTTATAGCATTAATTATTGGGTGCATACAGAAAGTTTAAGTGGGAAAGGTTCTACTTTAGAACATACTCAGAATTTAAGAGTTTATTTACCAAATTTAATCAACGAGTTGGGCATTAAATCCATTTTCGATGGACCTTGTGGTGATTTGAATTGGATGCAACACGTTTTAAAAGATCAAAAGATTCAGTATGTCGGTGGTGATATTGTGCCAACTTTAATTGAACGGAATAATGCTTTATTTAGTAACAAAACTACAAGTTTTATACAGATTGATTTAACCCAGGAAGTGTTTCCAGAAGTTGATCTAATGATATGTAGAGATTGCTTATTCCATCTTTCTTACGAAGATACTAAAAAAATACTAAATAACTTCGTTAAATCGAATATTAAGTACTTGCTAACGTTAACTTATGAAAATGATGGGACATTTGAAAATACTGACATCATTTCCGGGCACTTTAGGTTAATCGACCTCTACAGTGCTCCGTATCATTTCCCAGTTGACGTCATTTCTCAAGCCGAAGATTGGATATATCCCGATAATAAACGTTTTATGTGTTTATGGAGGAGAGATCAAATTAAGGAAGCAATAAAACAGTTTGCTTAAAGGTAATTAATAACTATTAATTACCCGGCTCTAAGGGCTAAATTTCTGGTATATCACGACAAACTTTTTCTTTTTGGTATCACTGAAACGTTTGACTTCTTGATATTCAGGTAACTTCTCTGCCATTAACATAAACTTGTCTGGATATTTCAGACTTTGCGTAATGACTAGAATATCATTCTGATAAATGCTGCGGTCAGCGATTACTTGTTTTATTACCGAATCATTATCACTCCAAGTACCAGTAAATTGAGCACCGGCAAAATACTTAATCCTTGAATCATCATAAAACACTGCTTTGTTAGCGCTGTTGTACTTGGCTAGCCAAACTACAGCATTTTGTTGATAGTTATAGCCCTCTTTCTTTGGCAAAACATTTTTCACTAAACTTAATGTGAGAAAAGCCAGTATCGCAATGATTAACCATTTTATGGTTCGTTGAGGATTGTCTCTATAAGTTCTTATTAACTCAGCCAGAGTAAATGTGGCAAATATCATCACGATCCAGGCTAGTGCGAGTACATAGCGCCCTGACAATACAAAGACTTTAGTAATGATCAGCGCCATGTTCAAGAGTGAAATCAATACTGCGGCATATAATACGCGAGACACTTGACAGTTGATTAGTTGCTGGTTTGACTTGTAGCCATAAGCTGCGAGTGCAACATTTATAGCGCCTGACGCGGATATTACTTTAGTGATCATGGCGTAAATAAAAGTCAGTAATAATCCGGGTACTGCAAACTCTGCTAAGTACTTGCCCAGTACAGCATTGGACATAATGTCCGCTCT
>JANOHT010000116.1:0-3497 GCA_031406605.1 Methylotenera sp.
CGATGAAAAAATAATTGAAAAATTTGCGCTCTACCGTACTTATCACGGCTGCGCAATGAACCCAGCAGTACAAGCTGCCAGCATGACGGCTTGGAACGATGAAGCGCATGTCATTGAGAATCGCAGATTGTATGCTGAAAAATTTAATACTGTAACCAACTTAATGAGCGGTACATTAGAAGTTGCAATGCCCGATGCAGCTTTCTATTTATGGGCTAGAACAAAAGAAAGTGACACCGAGTTTGCTTTAAAACTGTACCGTGATTTTAATGTAACGGTGTTACCAGGTGGCTACTTGGCGCGTGAAGCGCATGGGATAAACCCAGGCAAAAATTTTGTTAGGTTAGCGCTAGTCGCAAGCTTAGATGAGTGTATTGAAGCTGCAAAACGTATTCAACAACTATAATTTCATCCGTCATTCCCGCGTAGGCGGGAATCCATTTTAAAATCAATCCCGCACTTAAAATCAATTTGGATTCCCGCCTACGCGGGAATGACGTGGAGTGGAAGATACTTTTATTAATGTAACTTATTATATTTAATCACTAATAAATTGATTTATTTCATTAAATACCAATTCATTAAGGTTTGGATTTAAGCAATCCATTTCAATAATATCGTCCATACCCCGCAACCAAGTCAGCTGACGTTTCGCCAGCTGACGCGTGGCAAAAATGCCTCTGTCGCGCAACTCAGTGGCATCATATTCACCAGCTAAATGTTCCAAAGCTTGCCGATAGCCAACACAACGCATCGAAGTTGAATCCGGCATAAGTGTTGGATATTCGGTTTTTAACGCTTTCACCTCGTCCACAAAACCAGCCGCCAGCATTTGGTCAAAACGCAATGCAATACGCTCATGCAATACCTTACGGTCGCTTGGTACCAGTGCAAGTTTTAACAATTTATACGGTAATGCTTCACTCGTCTGTTTGGCATATAACGCCGTCATGCTCTCACCAGTAATTTCAAATACCTCTAACGCACGTTGTATGCGCTGCGCATCGTTTGGCTCCAAACGCGCTGCAGTAGTAGCGTCAATCAAAGCAAGCTTTTCATGCATCGCTGGCCAGCCAATCAAAGCCGCCCTAGCGTCCAACCTCGCGCGTACCTCTTGGTTGGCTTCAGGCAACCCACTTAAACCACCTTGCAACGCTTTGAAATACAACATCGTGCCGCCCACTAATAGCGGAACCTTGCCACGCGCAGTAATGTCTGCCATTAAACGCAACGCGTCACTTCTAAAGTTCGCCGCGGAATAAGCACTGGTAGGGTCAATGATGTCAATCAGGTGATGTGGCACTTTTGCCAAAGTTTCGGCATCGGGCTTGGCTGTACCGATGTCCATGTCACGATACACCAATGCAGAATCTACACTGATGATTTCAATTGGCAACTTGGAATATAGCTCGACTGCCGCGCCAGTCTTACCACTGGCGGTAGGGCCCATTAGGAAAATTGCTGAAGGGAGCATTTAAAACTCCCTAAGATTTATTTTTAGTAAGGAATTCAAGAAAAAACTCATAGTCATTCGGGTTAATTGTTTTATATATTTCACTGACTCCAGCTTCCCACTCTGGTGGCGTACGTTCTGGATGTTTTAGACAAAACCAAATCTTTAGTACACGCCCTTCAAAAAACAAATCTCCTGTTAATTTGAAAAAATACTGACTAGCCATAAGTAATAGTGGATAGTTTGAATCTGGGAAAAACTTGACTGTTGAATCTGGGTCTTTGTTTGAATGTTTAAAGAAATTATGAGGCTTTCGCATTGCCGTTATTACTTCATTCAATTTTCCCATTTCTCGGAGAATTGAAGAATCTTCAATTTCTCTTTCAATTTCTTTTATCTCACATAAATCTATAAGTATTTGATATGCTGCCCACCCTAAAGAATGGATGGCAATTGGGTCTTTGCGCTCAAAAAACATCCAGATTGCAGTTTTAAGTTGTCTTTGTGCAGCACTGACTTTATCTACAATTTCATATTCAGCCATTTACTTGCCCCGCATAAACATCTTATCCAAGTCACTCATACTTACTTGAAACCACGTCGGGCGACCATGATTACACATACCGCTACGTTCAGTCGCTTCCATATCGCGCAGTAAACCATTCATTTCTGGAATAGTCAGTATACGATTCGCACGCACCGCTGCATGGCAAGCCATAGTGCCTAGCAGTTCGTTTCTGCGCTCTGTGAGTGCTCTACTGGCGCCATATTCGCGTAAATCTCGCAATACATCCCTCGCTAAAGTCACAGCGTCTGCATCTTGCAACATCGTAGGTACTGCTCTAACAGCAAGCGTGGTTGGAGAGAGAATGGCGATATCAAAGCCAAGTTGTTGCAGGCTGCTGTCATTACTTGCGATTGCCTCTTGAACCGTTGCCACTTCCAATCTATCTGCATTAAAGCTCACAGGCAGCAATAAGGGCTGCATCGGTACCGCTTTAGTATCTAAAGCATTTTTCAACTTCTCATACATAATGCGCTCATGCGCTGCGTGCATATCCACAACAACTAAACCCAGCTTATTTTGCGCTAGTACATATACCCCGTGTATCTGCGCCACTGCAAAACCTAGAGGAAAGTCATTTGCTGGGTTAGCTTGTTGATGAGTGTCTGCGTTGTTTTCAAACTCGTCTGCATAACATACCGGGCTTGCAAACTGGCGCGCTTGCTGTGCATTACCATTTGAAACGCTGCCATTTGAGCCGAATAGGGTTTGATAAAAACTTGGCGATTCATTGGCAGCCAAATTGATTTGCGACTGATAAGTCGGATATGGTGTCTGGCTATTGTTGGCAAATGGATTATGGCTTGCCTGATTCGCCGTGACTAAATTTGAAACGCCAGTCGGCGTAGCCAGTGCTTTATGCAGTGAATGGAAAATAAAACGGTGAATTGCCTGCCCTTCCCTAAACCTGACCTCGGTCTTACTTGGGTGTACGTTTACATCCACCAAATTAGGATCCAGCTCTAGAAACAACACAAAGGCCGGATGGCGATCATGATGCAGTACGTCCTGATATGCTTGTCGGATAGCGTGCGCAACGAGCTTATCGCGCACAAAACGACCATTTACATACACATATTGTGTGTCACGGCTATTGCGGTTGTAGGTGGGTTTTGCGGCTATGCCCCACAAGCGTAATCCAGCTGCGGATTCATCTACTGCAATCGATTCGGCAGAGAATTCTGACCCTAATACTTCACTGAATCTTTTTTCGGGTGGGCTAATGGCGTAACGGCTAAGCGCCCTGCCATTATGCTGCAGCATAAAAGCCACATCTGGTCGCGAAAGCGCCACGCGATGAAAGGCCTCTTCACAATGACCAAATTCAGTGCCTTCGGCCTTGAGGAATTTACGTCGTGCAGGCGTGTTAAAGTATAAATCGTTGACTTCAATGACTGTACCAGCATCTAGCGCGGCAGGTTCAATTAATGAAATCTCACTGCCATCTGAAGTAATGCGCCATGCATGTTTGGTTTCTTG
>JANOHT010000134.1:0-21232 GCA_031406605.1 Methylotenera sp.
TCCGATTGCCGACATGTTGACGCGTATTCGTAATGCGCAAATGGTTAACAAAGCGGTTGTGACTATGCCTTCTTCTAATGTTAAGTCTGCTATTGCTAGTGTACTTAAAGATGAAGGTTATGTAGAAGATTTTGCAGTGCAAACAGAAGGTAGCAAGGCTACTTTAACAATCAGTTTGAAATATTATGCTGGCCGCCCTGTTATTGAGCGTATACAGCGTATAAGTAAACCTGGTTTGCGCGTGTATAAAGGGAGTCAAGAGATTCCTAAAGTAATGAATGGCCTTGGTGTGACAATTATGTCTACATCTAAGGGTGTAATGACAGATCGTAAAGCCCAAGCTGCCGGTATCGGTGGTGAAGTGCTCTGCGTAGTGGCTTAAGGAGAAGCAAATGTCACGTGTTGCTAAAAACCCAGTCGCTATTCCAGCAAAAGTTGAAGTGGTATTAAGTGCTAATTCAATCGATGTAAGCGGCCCTTTAGGTAAATTGTCTCACCCATTAACAAGTGCTGTTGTGCTTAAGCGCGAAGGCGAAACGATTACGTTCACCGCTAGTAGTGATGCACAACATTCACGCGCAATGTCAGGTACTTTACGTGCACTAGTTGCAAATATGGTACATGGTGTTTCGCAAGGCTTCAGCCGTAAATTAACGCTTGTTGGCGTTGGTTATAAAGCTGCAGCACAAGGTGCTGTACTGAATTTAGAATTAGGTTATTCACATCCAATCAACCACAAAATGCCAGCTGGCGTGACTGTGGCTACTGCAACACCAACTGAGATTTTACTCACAGGTGCTGATAAACAGGTGGTTGGTCAAGTTGCGGCGCAGATTCGTGCTTACCGTGCACCAGAGCCTTATAAAGGTAAGGGTGTTCGTTACTCAGATGAAGTGGTAGCAATTAAAGAAACCAAAAAGAAATAAGGCATAAAAAATGAACAACGTAAATAATCGCTTGCGTCGTGCACGTAAAACCCGTGCCAAAATTGCAGAGCTAAAAGTTACTCGTCTAAGTGTGCACCGTACTAATACGCACATCTATGCACAAATTATTGCTGAATCTGGCGATAAAGTAATTGCTAGTGCTTCAACGGTAGAAGCCGACGTTCGTAAAGATCTTAAAAATGGTGGTAATGTAGCCGCGGCCGCTTTAATCGGTAAGTTAATTGCTGAAAAAGCGAAAAAAGCCGGTATCACTACCGTAGCTTTTGATCGTTCAGGTTACAAATATCACGGCCGTATTAAAGCGTTGGCAGATGCCGCTCGCGAAAACGGCTTATCCTTCTAATTGGTCTGATTGCTAAAGAGGTTAATGATGGCGAGAGAAATGGAACAGCAACAGCAGCAGACTGATGGTTTGCGCGAAAAAATGATTGCAGTTAATCGTGTAAGTAAAACGGTTAAAGGTGGTCGTATCATGAGTTTTGCAGCTCTTACAGTGGTTGGCGATGGCGATGGTGCTGTTGGTATGGGTAAAGGTAAAGCGCGTGAAGTACCAGTTGCAGTACAAAAAGCAATGGATGAAGCACGTCGCGGTATGTTGAAAATTAATTTGACAAACGGTACGTTGCATCATGCAGTGACCGGCGTACATGGTGCTGCTAAAGTGTTTATTCAGCCAGCTTCTGAAGGTACCGGCATTATTGCTGGTGGTGCAATGCGCGCAATCTTTGAAGTAATGGGTGTGACTAACGTTGTAGCAAAATGTATCGGTTCAACTAATCCTTACAACTTAGTTCGCGCTACATTGAACGGTTTAGAGTCAATGAATACACCAGCAGAAATCGCAGCTAAACGCGGTAAATCAGTTGAAGAAATTAGAGGCTAATCATGGCTAAAGCAAAAAAAGATGCATCAGGCATTAAAGTAACTCTTGTTAAAAGTGTTATTGGTCGTATTGAGGCGCATAAAGCTACCGTTAAAGGTTTAGGTTTACGTCGCATGCACCATACAGTTGAATTACAAGATACTCCAGCAATTCGCGGCATGATCAATGCTGTTGGCTATCTATTAAAGGTAGAGGGATAATGCAATTAAATACGATTAAGCCTGCAGAAGGCTCGAAAAAAGAACGTCGCCGCGTTGGTCGTGGTATCGGTTCTGGTTTAGGTAAAACAGCTGGTCGTGGTCATAAAGGTCAAAAGTCACGTACTGGTGGTTTCCATAAGGTTGGTTTTGAAGGCGGTCAAATGCCAATTCAACGCCGTTTACCTAAACGTGGCTTTAAATCAATGACAAAAGCTAAAACTGCACATGTACGTACAAGTGAGTTGTCTTTAATTCCTAACGAAGTCATCGACTTGTTAGCGTTGAAAGCAGCAAACATCGTATCCGGTACAGTAAGAAATGCTAAGATTTTCTTGTCTGGTGAAGTGACTGCTAAATTTAATATCCAAGGTTTGCTTTTAACTAAAGGCGCACGCGCCGCAGTTGAAGCAGCTGGCGGTAAAATTTTAGAAGCAGCGTAAGAGTATCGCTTTGGCACAAGATAGCTTATTAAAGACAGCATCAAAAATGGGCGAACTTAAAAGTCGCCTACTTTTTGTACTTGGTGCATTAATTGTGTATCGATTAGGTGCGCATATTCCAGTGCCTGGTATTGATCCTGATGTACTAGCGAAACTATTCGAATCACAAAGTGGCGGTATCTTAGGCATGTTTAACATGTTCTCGGGTGGTGCACTTTCTAGATTTACTGTATTTGCATTGGGGATTATGCCGTACATTTCGGCATCGATTATTATGCAGTTAATGACCTCTGTTTCACCTAAGCTTGAACAGCTTAAAAAAGAAGGTGAAGCTGGCCGCAGAACTATCACGAAATATACGCGTTACGGTACTGTGATATTGGCAACCTTTCAGGGCCTGGGTATTGCAATCGCTTTAGAAGGTCAGCCTGGCTTGGTATTGGATCCTGGCATGGCCTTTAGATTAACAGCAGTAATCACGTTGGTAAGTGGCACCATGTTTTTGATGTGGTTGGGTGAGCAAATTACTGAGCGCGGCATTGGTAATGGTATTTCAATCATTATCTTCGCTGGGATTGTTGCAGGATTGCCAAGTGCACTAGGTTCGACTGCAGAGATGGTGAATACAGGTGCATTTAGTATACCGCTAGCATTTTTCTTACTAGTAGCAACTATATTGGTTACTGCTTTGGTTGTATTTGTTGAACGTGGTCAGCGAAAAATTACAGTTAATTATGCAAAACGGCAAGTAGGTAATAAAGTGTATGGTGGTCAAACGACCCATTTACCTTTAAAACTGAATATGGCTGGAGTTATTCCACCAATCTTTGCGTCTAGTATTATTTTGTTTCCTGCTACACTAGCTGGTTGGTTTGGCAGCAGCGATCGTATGTATTGGTTGAAAGACATTGCAGCAGCATTGTCTCCAGGTCAACCCATCTACATTTTACTATTTGCTACTGCAATTGTTTTCTTCTGTTTCTTTTACACGGCATTGCAGTTTAATCCAAAAGATACGGCAGATAATTTAAAGAAAAGCGGAGCATTTGTACCCGGCATTAGACCAGGTGATCAAACTGCAAAATATATAGACCGTATTATGGGTAGGTTAACTTTAGTCGGTGCTGCTTATATAACGTTAGTGTGTTTGTTGCCAGAATTTTTGATATTGAAATTTAATACACCGTTTTATTTTGGTGGTACGTCGTTGTTAATTATTGTTGTTGTAACGATGGATTTTATGACACAAGTGCAATCTCATTTAATGTCTCATCAATATGAGGGATTGCTAAAAAAAGCTAATTTTAAAGGTAATGCGCAGGGCGCGAAATAATCTTTAGAAATGGCAAAGCAAGACAGAATTGAGATGCAGGGTGAAGTTTTAGAAAATCTTCCCAATGCGACATTCAGAGTCAAGTTAGAGAACGGACATGTTGTTTTAGGCTATATTTCAGGCAAAATGCGCATGCATTACATACGTATTTTGCCAGGTGACAAAGTCACCGTAGAAATGACGCCGTATGATTTATCGCGAGCTAGGATTACATTTCGCGCTAAGTAGTTTAAGTTGTTTATTTAAGACACGCAGTTTAAGAAGTAATGGAGTGATAAATGAGAGTTCGTGCATCAGTAAAAGCATTATGCCGTAATTGTAAAGTTGTTCGTCGCCGTGGTGTTGTACGTATCATTTGTACAGAACCACGTCATAAACAACGTCAAGGTTAATTGATTTTAATTAATCCAATTAGTGAATTTAATTTCACTAATTAAGTTGGTCACTTACTAAAGTTGATCAGAAGATAAGCTAATTGATAAAAGTTAGATTAACTGTTAAAATCTTCGGCTTTTTTAAAGCAATAGATTTTTAGGTTAAGCCTAAATTTGGAGTAGAGTATGGCACGTATTGCAGGGGTAAACATCCCAAATAACAAACACACTGAAATTGCATTGACTGCAATTTTCGGTATTGGTCGTAATACAGCACAAAAAATTTGTGTTGCAGCTGGCGTTTTAGCAACAGCAAAAATTAAAGACCTAAATGACGCTGATGTAGAAAAATTACGTGACGAAGTTGCCAAATTCAAAGTTGAAGGTGATTTGCGCCGTGAAGTTTCAATGAACATCAAGCGTTTAATGGACTTGGGTTGTTACCGTGGTGTGCGTCATCGCCGTGGCCTGCCTGTACGTGGTCAACGCACTAAAACGAATGCTCGTACTCGTAAGGGTCCAGTTAAAGCAATTAAACAAGCTAAATAATATTTAGTCGCCTTAGTTTAGAAATTAAAATTTTCTATGCTCACAAATTTAAGTAAGATTTATTAGTAAGGATAGTGCAACATGGCAAAAGCTAATGTACGCGTAAGAAAGAAAGTTAAAAAGAATATTGCAGAAGGCATCGCTCACGTGCATGCGTCTTTTAACAATACCATCATCACCATTACAGACCGTCAAGGTAATGCGTTGTCATGGGCAACTTCAGGTGGCCAAGGTTTTAAAGGTTCACGTAAAAGTACGCCTTTTGCAGCACAGGTAGCGGCTGAAGTTGCTGGTAAGTCAGCACAGGAAAATGGTGTTAAGAATTTAGAAGTGCGTATTAAAGGTCCAGGTCCAGGTCGTGAATCTGCTGTGCGCGCACTTAATGCAGCTGGTTTTAAAATTACCAGCATTACCGATGTGACGCCAGTGCCACACAATGGCTGCCGTCCACCTAAAAAACGCCGCATTTAAGCTGAGCTTATAGCTCGCTTTAGTAGAGATAACAGGAGAATCACTTGGCTAGAAATTTAGACCCAAAATGTCGTCAGTGTCGTCGTGAAGGCGAAAAACTTTTTCTAAAAGCAGAAAAATGTTTCACTGACAAATGTGCAATCGAAAAACGTAACTTTCCACCTGGCCAACACGGTCAACGTCGTAACCAACGTCTTTCAGACTATGGTGTGCAACTACGTGAAAAACAAAAAGTACGTCGCACTTATGGCGTATTAGAGGCGCAATTCCGCAGCTACTATGCTGAAGCTGATCGCCAAAAAGGTATTACAGGTGAGAACTTGTTGCAACTTTTAGAGTGCCGTCTAGATAACGTTACCTATCGTATGGGTCTTGGCGGATCACGTACAGAAGCGCGTCAAATCGTTCGCCACAACAGTATTTTGGTAAATGGCCGTCGTGTAAATATTCCATCATACCAAGTTAAAGCGGGTGATGTAGTGAGTGTTGCGGAAGCTTCTAAAACGCAATTACGTATTAAAAGCGCACTTGAGGCTGCTGAGCAACGTGGCTTCCCGGCATGGATAGAAGTGGATGTTAAAGCCTTTAAAGGTACATTTAAAGCTAAACCTATGCGTGATGAGTTGCCAGCAACAATCAATGAATCATTGGTGGTTGAGCTTTACTCTAAATAACTGACTATGTGAACTGGCTTGGCTAGTTCACATAGATTATCACTATTTAATTTATGAAATTAAATAGTGATAATCTTAAAAATTAAAAGGTATAACTATGCAAAACAGTCCTACCGAATACTTAAAACCGCGTGTTGTTGATGTTGAGGTATTATCACCACTACGCGCACGTGTAACGTTAGAACCAATGGAGCGTGGCTTTGGCTACACTTTAGGTAATGCTTTACGTCGTGTTTTATTATCTTCAATTCCTGGCTTCGCTATTACTGAAGTTAAGATTGATGGTGTAGTGCATGAGTATTCAACTTTAGATGGCGTACAAGAAGATGTGGTAGATATTCTGCTTAATCTTAAAGGCGTAGCTTTAAAATTAAATACTAAATCAGAAACAATTCTGACATTAAACAAATCAACTGAAGGTGTTGTTACCGCTGGTGATTTTGATACAGGTCATGATGCAGAAATCGTTAATCCTGATCATGTGATTGCACATCTTACTAAAGGCGGGAAACTTAATTTAGAAGTTAAGGTTGCAATGGGTCGTGGTTATCAACCAGTACCTGCACGCCAAAAAGCGAATGAAGAAGATCGTGTACTTGGTTTCATTATGGTGGATGCGTCATTCAGTCCAATTAACAAAGTGAGCTATCAAGTTGAGAGCGCACGTGTTGAGCAACGTACGGACTTAGATAAATTGGTCATGGATGTTGAAACAAACGGTGTGATTGAGCCTGAACAAGCAATTCGCGATGCTGCCCGTATCTTAATGGGTCAGTTGTCAGTATTTGCTGATCTTGAAGGTGCGCCTAGCGAAGTTGAAGTTAAGTCTGCACCACAAGTTGATCCAGTGTTACTGCGTCCAGTGGATGATCTAGAGTTAACAGTTCGTTCAGCAAATTGCTTGAAAGCAGAAAATATATTTTACATTGGTGATTTGATCCAACGTACTGAGAATGAGCTATTAAAAGCTCCAAACCTAGGCCGTAAATCGCTGAATGAAATTAAAGATGTACTCGCTACTCGTGGCCTAACATTGGGCATGAAATTAGAAAACTGGCCACCTGTTGGTCTCGAAAAAGCTTAGTAAATAAGCTTAAATATTAAGTTAAGAAACTTTAAGGAATTACTATGCGTCACGGTAATAGCAATCGTAAATTAAATCGTACTAGCAGCCATCGTGCAGCGATGTTCCGTAACATGACAGCTTCATTGCTGCGTCACGAAGTCATTAAAACTACTTTGCCTAAAGCAAAAGAGTTGCGCAAATTTGCAGAGCCTTTGATTACATTAGGTAAAACTCCAACTTTAGCCAATCGTCGTTTAGCGTTTAGTCGTTTACGTGATCGTGATATTGTAGGTAAATTGTTTGGTGAGCTTGGTCCACGCTACCTTACACGTAATGGTGGTTACTTACGTGTGTTGAAATGTGGCTTCCGTAATGGTGATAACGCGCCTATGGCTTTGGTTGAGTTGGTTGATCGCCCAGATACTGGTGCTGAAGTTGTTGTAGCAGAATAATAAGTATCTATTTGCTTACAAAAAAAGCCAGCACTCGCTGGCTTTTTTCATTTACAACGCTTAGTTTTTTGTTTTTAATAATTTTGCTAGTTTTATCTAAGTAAATTTTGAATATCTCGGTCATTGAATGGCCAGAATATTTCAGCGCCAGTATCCAATCTTATTAGTACTGGAATTTTGATTTCGTAACGCTCTAGTAGTATTGCATCTTCAGCTATTTCAATGATTCGCCATTGCGTGTCATAAAATTTAGACATACTGTGTAAAAGGTTTTCTGCTTGTTCGCATAGATGGCAGTGTGAAGTTGAATAAAGGTGAAGTTGTATAGTCATTTTAATAATTTTCTATTCAAAAAAATGCAGATAACTTATTCATTTACCTTAAAGATAACTTGATTATTTTTGTCAATTTTAAGCCAAAGTTAAATATTTAACTTAAAAATAAACCATAATAACAATATACTACAGTGTGTTATTTATCTATTTTAGTAAGTCATTAGCCAACATTATTTACGAGTCATTATGGCAGACATTCAAGAATCCAAAGAGAGTTTAAGCGAAAACCTGCAACAGGTGATTTCCCTATTGGATAAGCATAAGCTTATTGAAGGTTTAGTTCATAAGCAAGCAATGCCTAGGCATGATTTAGTTGAATCCATTGTTCACAAGCAAAATCTTAATGAGCTCCAAAAGAAACTAGATTCACTCCACACAGCAGACGTTGCGTATATTTTAGAAGCGCTGCCTTTAGAACAGCGTTTAGATGTTTGGGAACTGGTTAAAGTTGAGCGAGATGGCGATATCTTGCTTGAGGTTTCTGATGCGGTACGTCAAACACTTATCGCTGACATGGATTCAGAAGAGCTATTAGCGGCCGCTGAGCAGCTTGATACCGATGAACTGGCAGACTTAGCGCCTGACTTACCTAAAGATGTTCTGCAAGAGCTGCTAGATAGTTTAGATACGCAAAACCGTGCGCGCTTACAGTCTGCATTGTCGCACTCGGAAGATACTGTTGGTGCAATCATGGATTTTGATATCGTCACTATTCGTGAAGATATCACCTTGGAAGTAGCTTTGCGCTATATGCGTCGCCTTGGTAGCCTACCTGGCCATACTGACAAACTTTTTGTTGTAGATAGAGATGACATATTGCTTGGTGTACTACCTTTAAAGCGTTTGGTAGTGAATGATTTGGCATCAAGCGTTGCCGATGTAATGGCTGTAGATGCAGTTGTGTTTCATCCTGAAGACATTGCTGATGAGGCTGCAAAGGCTTTTGAACGTTATGATTTGGTGACTGCGCCTGTAGTGGATGACAATAACAAGTTGGTGGGGCGTATTACCGTAGATGCAGTAATGGACTTTATTCGCGAAGAAACTGAAAGCGATATGCTGTCAATGGCTGGTCTGCGCGAAGAAGAGGACTTTTTTGCGTCAGTTTGGAAATCAGTCCAAAACCGTTGGGCTTGGTTGGCGATTAATCTAGTGACAGCTATAGTTGCATCGCGTGTTATTGGGTTATTTGAAGGCTCCATTGAAAAAATTGTGGCTTTGGCTGCTTTAATGCCAATTGTAGCGGGCATAGGCGGTAACTCTGGCAATCAAACTACAACGATGATAGTCCGTGGTTTGGCATTGGGTCAGGTTGCATCACACAATATGAAGTCACTTATCACAAAAGAGTTAGGCGTTGCCTTACTAAATGGTCTGTTTTGGGGTGGAGTATTGGGAATAATAGCTTACGCATTGTATGGCAGTTATCAACTAGGATTAGTCATGATGAGTGCGATGACACTGAATTTACTTTTGGCTGCCGTGATGGGTGTGATGATCCCGCTTGTGATGAACAAAATTGGCCGTGATCCTGCTGTGGGCTCTAGCGTACTGATTACTGCAGTAACAGACAGTGGTGGTTTCTTTATATTTTTAGGTTTAGCGACTATATTTTTGATTTAACGGTATTTGACTAGAGCTAACAAAATTTTATTCTCCTATGAAAAGTGTTTTAATTAAGTAGCCAACAATAAAGAAAATGAACCAAGACATTCAATTTGTTTGGCAAGAAATGTTAGCCGACTTATCTACGCCAGCAGCCCTTTGGCAACTCACCATTGTAATAGCCGCCTGTGGGGTTGCCTGGGCCATTAATGGCGTCTTGCGTGTGTATGTAATGAAACATGCGCCCGAAAAATGGAAGCTTGGAATAGGTGGCATTAATCGTGTGTTATTTCCTTTATCAACGCTGATTATTGTGCAGATTTTCAAAGTAATATTAGGGTATTGGCAACACACTAGTTTGTTGCACTTAGCTAGTACGCTGCTGTTCGCAATGGCAATAATTCGATTGGTCGTTTATGCGGTGCGCTACATAATAGCGCCAGGGGGCGTATTAAAAACGCTGGAAAATGCTATATCTGGCTTAATTTGGCTGATGCTGGCGTTGCATTTAAGTGGTTTATTGCCACAGTTGCTGCAGATTCTTGAGGATGTTAAATTTAACATCGGTAAAAACAAGATGGATCTTTTACTGGTGTCACAAGCGCTACTTACGATTATTGCTACAATTTTTGTCGCGCTTTGGATAAGTCGCCTCCTTGAAAATAAATTAATGCGCGCTGAGCATGTCAATATGAATATGCGTGTTGTGATGTCAAAATTGCTACGCATTTTTTTATTATTTATTGCGATATTAATTGCACTTTCAGCAGTCGGTTTAGACATTACACTGTTATCAGTCTTTGGCGGTGCGCTTGGTGTAGGTTTGGGTTTTGGTTTGCAGCGTATTGCTAGTAACTATGTGAGTGGTTTTATTATTCTGCTTGATAGGTCTATGCAGATAGGGGATGTGATTACTGTAGAAACGCATTACGGCGTGGTGAGTGATTTGCGTACGCGTTATTTGGTGTTGCGCAAGTTAGATGGCACAGAGGTGATCATTCCTAATGAGATGTTAATCATTAACCCAGTGATTAACCACTCTTTCACAGATCATAAAGCAAGAGTACAAATGCCTGTGCAAGTAAGCTATGATAGCCCGCTAGAGTTGGCTATGCAGTTGATTTCAGATGCCGCTACCAAGCATCCCCGGATACTGGTTACGCCTGCGCCGGTCGTGCTTGTTAAAGGTTTTGGCGATAGTGGAATCGAATTAACACTGTCAATATGGATACCTGATCCTGAAGAGGGATCAGCAGTATTGCAGTCTGAAATCTTTTTAGAAATATGGCGTGCTTTTCAAGCTAATAATATATCGATACCTTTTCCACAGCGTGAAGTGCGCATATTAGGAGGAGCATCAGCTCCTACCTCTGTGCCAAAATCAATTTAGTTTAAGTAATAAAAAAGCCCGCATTGCGGGCTTTTTTATTACTTAAACCAGACTTATAGAAGTCTATTTAAGTTTAGTTTCTTTATACAATACATGCTTACGAACCACTGGATCAAATTTCTTGATTTCCATTTTTCCTGGCATAGTACGTTTGTTTTTAGTAGTGGTATAAAAATGACCTGTACCAGCACTTGATTCTAATTTAATTTTTTCGCGCATGATATTTCAGCCTTTTTAAATTTTCTGGCCAGCAGCACGCATACCAGCAAGCACGGCATCAATACCGTTTTTGTCGATAGTACGTAGCGCATTGTTAGTGATGCGCATGCTTACCCAGCGGTTTTCGCTTTCAACCCAAAATTTGCGGTTTTGCAAATTAGGTAAAAAACGGCGTTTTGTTCTGTTGTTAGCGTGAGAAACATTGTTACCCACCATTGGCTTTTTGCCTGTTACCATACATACACGTGCCATGGTTATTCTCCAAACATTCACTTTTTTCTAAAGACCGCAATTATAGTACGAAAACTGATTTATTCTCAAGAGATATCTCAATAATATTCACGTTTTATGCACTAAATAAAGCACTTAAAACATTTGAGTGCTAAATACACGTCATTTAATGCTTACCCGTGCTGCCAAAGCCATTTTCCCCACGATCACTGGCATCAAAATCATCCACCACATGAAACTCAGCTTGCATGACGGGCACTATTACCAGCTGTGCAATGCGCTCCATAGGGTTAAGTTCAAAGGCTGTGCTACCGCGGTTCCAACATGACACCATCAGTTGGCCTTGATAGTCGGAATCTATTAAGCCAACTAGATTACCCAACACAATACCGTGCTTATGGCCAAGACCGGAACGTGGCAGGATGAGTGCCGCATAGTAAGTATTATCTAAATGAATGGCCATTCCAGTTGGAATCAGCATAGTTTCACCCGGTTGCAAAGTGACGCTGCTGTCAATGCACGCCCTTAAATCAAGTCCCGCAGAGCCCGGCGTAGCATAGGCCGGCATTTGTTCATGTAAGCGATTATCTATAATTTTAAGATCTACAATTAAACTCATTTGATGGCTTTCTTATTAAGTGTTTTTTTAGTAAGTATTACTTAGTTTGCAATTATGTTGCTGGTTTAACATCAGGCTAATGTGCTTTAAAATTTCATGTGCTAATACAGCCTTATCTGCTGGAGGTAATAGATGTACACCTGTATCGTCAAGTAATGTGATATTTGCATGGTCCTTGCCCATGCTCTCACTCACTAAATTAGCCACCATTAATGGTAATTTTTTGGCTAATCGTTTTTTGGTAGCGTACTCAATTAAATTCTCGCTTTCTGCTGCAAAGCCTACACAAAAAGGTGCATTAGGCAAGCTAGCCACATCGCTGAGAATATCTTGATTACGTTTAAGTGCTAAAGTTAACAAGGGTGACGATTTTTTGATTTTTTGCGTATTGATTTCTGTGGGCGAGTAATCTGCTACTGCAGCTACCGCAATAAAAATATCTTGTTGATGAATGTGATTCATTACTGCTTGATACATGGTATCTGCGCTTAATGCATTAATTGTTGTAATATTTTGTGGAGGCTCAATTGCACTTGTTCCACTCACTAGCGTAACCTCTGCGCCCATATCTCGGGCTACTCTCGCGATGGCATAACCCATTTTTCCGCTACTCAGATTAGTGATGGCACGTACGGGGTCTATCATCTCTAAAGTAGCGCCAGCGGTAATAAGTACGCGCTTTCCTGCTAATAACTTAGGTGTAAAGTGAGCGGTTACTAACGCAAGTAAATCTTCTGCTTTCAGCATGCGTCCCAAGCCTGTTTCGCCGCAAGCTTGCTCGCCGCTATCTGGGCCAAATATACTGATTTGGTCAGCTTTTAACTGCGCAATGTTGCGTTGGGTTGCAGGATTCTCCCACATTTGCTTATTCATGGCCGGTGCAACTAATAGTGGACATGGTTTTGTATCAGAGCCTCTTGCTAAACATAAGGTAGAGAGTAGGTCATCTGCACGACCTTGTGCCAATTTAGCCATAAAATCTGCGCTGGCTGGTGCGACTAAGATAGCATCTGCGACGCGCGATAGCTCAATGTGTGGCATGCCGTTGCTAATGCTGCTATCCCACATATCAATGAACACTGGTTTGCATGAGAGCGCTTGCATCGTGATTGGGGTGATAAATTGGCATGCAGCCGAAGTCATCACCACTTGCACATCAACGCCGGCTTTCACCAATAAACGTAGTAGCTCTGCCGCTTTATAAGCTGCGATACCGCCAGTAATACCTAAAACTAAACGTTTGTTTTCTAAAGGATGCATGGTAAATTTTGTGTTGTTGAAAATGCCAAGTGACAGGCTCAAGTTTAACATGGCTTGATGACTATGCGTTAAGACGCTTAATCAGGAAATGTTGGCCTAGATATGTTGTCATTACTAATTAAATTAATAAAAAAGAATAGGCTGAATAATGTGGCGTAAATTAAGAGTCGTAATTTTACTATTGATACTAGCTACGGTAATACAGCAAACTTGGTTAGAAAAAAACGCTTTAGATTGGAAAGATAATTTTTACGTCGCAGTATATCCAGTTAATGCTGACGGCAGTAGCAAAGTCAGTGATTACTTACGTACACTGACCCGCGATGACTTTGAGCCGATTGCAGAATATTTTGCAGAAGAGGCTGCACAATATAAACTTGGTTTGCGACGGCCAATAGAAGTGCAACTAGGCGCACAAGTGAATGACATTCCACCTGCACCACCGGAAGATGGCATTTTAAGCACGATTATTTGGAGCTTAAAATTTAAATATTTTGCATGGCAAAACAGCCCTAAAGTGAACGTTAAGCCAGCTATTCGCTTGTACTTGTTGTATTACGATCCCATCACTAATCCGAGTTTAAGCCACTCAACAGCGCTAAATAAAGGTCGCATTGGACGTGTCAATTTATTTGGTGATAGTAATTATGCTAAACAAAACTTAGTGATCGTTGCACACGAGTTGCTACATACCCTTAACGCCACTGATAAGTACGATTTAAGCAGTACGCTACCTAGATATCCAGACGGGTATGCAGAGCATGATAAAGTGCCACTTTACCCACAAAACTTTGCTGAGCTAATGGGAGGGCGTATACCAATTAGTGAAGTAAAAGCAGAAATACCTAAAAGTCTTAAGCAGACATTGATCGGCGATACAACGGCTCGTGAAATAGGGTGGCTGAAATGACTATATTGATTAAATTGAGTGAAAGGGAATAGATGGCAATTACTGATTGGCCTGCGGCAGAACGTCCGCGTGAAAAATTGCTGGAACTGGGTGTAGAAGCATTGTCAGATGCTGAACTACTAGCCATATTTTTGCGTGTCGGTGTGGTTGGTAAAAGTGCGGTAGATTTAGCACGGGATTTACTTACGCAATTTGGCAGCTTAAATGGCATTTTTGCAGCACCATTGAATGAGCTTACTCAGGTAAACGGCATAGGCAGCAGTAAGTACACACAGCTACAAGCCATATTTGAAATGAGTCGGCGTGCACTTAACGAACAAATGCAGATAAAAGATGTTTTATCTTCACCACAGCAAGTGCGTGATTATTTATGTTTAAAATTAGGCAGCTTAACGCGTGAAGTGTTTATGGTGCTGTTTTTAGATGCGCAAAATAGAATCATTACCACCGAAGAAATGTTCACCGGTACGCTCACACAAACCAGCGTTTACCCACGAGAGGTGGTAAAGAGAGCATTACATCATAATGCAGCATCAGTAATATTTGCACATAATCATCCATCTGGTGTGGCAGAACAAAGCCGTGCGGACGAGATGATTACATCCGAGCTTAAAAAGGCTTTGGCTTTAGTGGATGTAAGGGTGTTGGATCATTTTATTGTGGCGGGTAATAGTACACTTTCGTTTGTTGAGCGTGGATTACTTTAAGGCTTTTAATCTTGAGTAATTAATCATCTACCTTTGCCACTCATAGAGCCGCGATTATAGTCTTTGTCGCCGATTGCTACGCAACGACCCAAGCCTAGAAAACCGCCTTGCGTGCCAGATGGACAACCTTGATTCTCTGGAAATTGTTGCGCGATTTCTTTTGCTTGCGTAGCTTTTTTGGTGTCAATAAACTCCCAGCGGCCATTCGGGTGTAACAATACTTGATCGCCTTGTGGCGTGATTGCTTCAAGGTCTTTGGGTTGGGTTTCGGCATGAGCGAATGCCGTGCAAAACATGGTTGCACATAAGTATGTTACTAAAAACCAATGGTTATTTTTCATCGAAGTCTTTCTTACTTGCATGAGATTTAAATTTTTTATATGTTTGTACTCTTTAGCTTAATCGTACTGTAACGCTTCTAAAATTTTCCATGCTGTAACACTAATCTTTTCAACTCTGGCACACACGAGCCACACTCAGTGCCACATTTTAATTTACTTTGTAGCGTAATTAAATCTGCACCTAATTGTATGGTGTCAATGATGTCATTTTCAGCGACATCTAAACAGTTGCAGATGATTTTGCCACGACTACGCTGGCCTGCTGGCGGCGCGCTTAGAGGCGCTAATGCCCAGCGACGTAACTCAGGATTAAATTCGCCAGTTGTCATTACATCTTTTAGCCAGTCTGCGGCCAATGTTTCGCCTACTAGGCGTACGCCTGTGATTTCTGGTTTACCGTCAGCAGGCCTATTTTCAACCAGAATCCGTTTGCTAATACCACGTTTAGCGTCATTGTAATTTAGCAAAGGCATGTCATCTGTCATGCCAAGTATGCTGTCAATTTCAAATATCAACGAGGCATCAGGCGCTTCAGTATTAGCAGCACGTAAGATCAGCATGCCAGCATGACGCTCTGTGTCACGGCCGAATAAACCGCAACTCGCATATTCAAAATTCGCCAGTAAACTACGTACTTTCTGCAGCATGGCTAAATCCTGAATAGTGCGCATGACAGTCATGTGCCACGGTAATTCCAGTTTTTCTATTTTAACTGCAGTATGTTTGAGTTCCGGCTGTTTTGAGGTTTTATCAAATGTAGGCGGCATTAAGGCATTAACCCCTAAGCCATGCATAAATTGGCTGCCCCAATGCATCGCAATAAAGGTTTGCGATGGTTGTACTTCATTAGAAGTTTGCGCCGGCAGCACCAAGCTTCCACGCTTATTGCTCACTTTGACAATATCACCATCTTTAATAGAGCGGCGAGTCATATCGTCAGCATTGATATGTATCACAGGTTCTTCAGCATGATTAAACAACTGTGCGACCGTACCTGTGCGACTCATGCCATGCCATTGGTCACGGAGGCGTCCTGTGAGTAAATGCAGTGGGTGGCGTGCATCAGTCTTATCCGCAGTACCTTTATAAGTAGCGTTAACAAATTGTGCCTTGCCATCTGGCTTCTGGAATACACCATCTGTATACAAACGAGCTTTACCAGTGACCTCGCCAGTCAAAAATGGCCATTGTTGAGGACCTTGCTCGTTAAGTAGTGCGTAGCTTAAACCAGTGATATCTAAGTCACGGCCTCGTGTTGTTTCGCGGTGTTCATTGAAGATTTCTTCAGTCGTTTCAAAGTCAAATAATTGTGATTCTTTCGCTAATCTTTTTTCTAGACGTTGTGCAAAATCCACCATGATAGCCCAATCATGACGAGCTTCCGCAGGGGGCGGTACGGCTGGGTTTACACGCGTGATGCGTCGCTCAGAGTTGGTCACTGAGCCTTCTTTTTCGCCCCATGTGCTCGCTGGCAACAACACATCTGCATATTTGCTAGTATCGGTATTATTGTAGGCATCTTGCACAACCACTAATTCAGCGGTGTTTAATGCGCTGAGCACATTGTTTAAGTCTGGCATTGAATGGGCAGGGTTCGTGCAAGCAATCCAAATGGCTTTAATACTGCCATCTTTCACTGCATCAAACATTTCAATAGCGGTTTTACCGGCGGTTTCAGGCACACTTTGTATACCCCAAAGCTTTGCTATCTCTGCGCGATGTTCAGCATTTGCTAAATCGCGATGACCAGACATTAAATTCGCCATGCCGCCTACTTCACGCCCGCCCATTGCATTGGGTTGCCCTGTGAGTGAAAACGGCCCTGCGCCTAGTTTGCCAATTTGACCAGTGGCAAGATGCAAGTTAATCAGTGCAGCGTTTTTATCTGTACCATGAATGGATTGATTTAAGCCCATGCAATACATGGAGAGCGTGGGACCTGTGCCAAACCACTTCGCAGCAGTAATAATGTCAGCTTCTTTAATACCACAAATATCAGACACCATTTTAGGTGTGTATTCACGTACGGTATTTTTTAGGGCATCAAAGCCATTGGTATGAGCATTGATGAAAGCCATATCCAACAAGCCTTCCCATAGCATTACATGAAGCATGCCATTAAATAAGGCAACGTCTGTGCCTGGTAAAATCGCAAGATGCAAATCTGCCGCTTGTGCGGTATCAGTACGACGTGGATCTACGACTACGATTTTTAAGTTTGGATTTTTTGCTCTCGCATCTTCAATGCGGCGGAAGATAATCGGGTGTGCAAAAGCCGTATTAGAGCCCGCGATAAATAAACAATCAGTATGGTCAATATCCTCGTAACAGGCAGGGGGCGCATCTGCACCCAGTGTTACCTTGTAACCTGTCACTGCAGAGCTCATGCAAAGGCGGGAGTTCGTATCTACGTTATTAGTGCCAATCAAGCCTTTGGCGAGTTTGTTAAACACGTAATAATCTTCGGTCAATAGTTGACCTGAAATGTAGAATGCAACGCTGTCTGGCCCGTGGGTTTCTATCGTTTTAGCGAATTTTTCAACTACAAAATCTAGAGACTCATCCCACGTGGCCTGTACTCTAGGAGCTTCTCTGCTAGTGCGTAATTCTGGATAGAGCAAGCGATTGTCTAGCTTAGCTGTGAGGTGCAGTGTAGAGCCTTTAGTGCATAAGCGACCAAAGTTTGCAGGATGCGTAGGGTCGCCTTTGACATCAATAATCTTATCATTTTGACTAGATATGATGACGCCGCAGCCAACGCCGCAGTAACAGCAGGTACTTTTTGTTTCTTTAATCACTTGTATATACCACTCTTGCTAAACCACATGAGCATCTTGTTAAAAGTTTAATCTTTAAGCTCTAAATAAACAAAGCCATCTTCAACTTTAGTATTAAAACAGGCCGTTTCGCCTTCATCCGGTTCTTCTGCTTTACCATCGACTAGGCTGATTTTCCAGGAATGTAGCGGGCAGGCAATTTTGTCACCATACACTATACCTTCTGATAGTGGACCACCTTTGTGTGGACAGCTATTATTAATCGCGAAAATACGGTCATCTTCTAAACGGAACACGCCGATTTCAACGTCTTTTGTTCTTACAACACGCGCACCTAATTTAGGAATATCTTCAAACGGCGCTATTTTTACCCAGTTACTCATTCCAGCCCTACCTTTACATTACATTTAATCAAGAAACTACTAATAAGACATCATTAACATGACGTCATTAATGGTTATGAAATTATTAATAAATAAATCAATAAAAAATTTACTATTAACGAAAATATGGCAATCCATTGCCATTTAACTAATCTTGCACGTGCAATTAAAGGTGTACGTGCAGGCGCTAAAATCGGTTTTAATTCACCATGTTCAAGCGCGATTAACATTTCCTCTGCAGTCTCGAACCTAGTTTTAACATCTCTTGCGACGGCTTTTAATATTATATTCTCTAACCAGTACGGAATATCAGGTCTATATCGAGTGGGTGGAATCGGCGCACCAAACTTTGGGTGTTGAAAAGGCTCTATCTCACCATACGGATATTTACGTGTAAGCAGATGATACAGCGTTACACCTGCGGCATAAATGTCGCTTTGTGGCGTAGCTATCTCACCGTCAAACAATTCAGGCGCCATATAGCTTGGCGTACCAGGATTCTGCATGGCTTCAATCGCGCCCACGCCGCTACTTAATGCAACGCCTAAATCTAAAATACGTAACCTCTGGTCGCTGGCTTGATGCACGTTATCTGGCTTAATATCACGGTGCACGATGTTGAGCCTGTGCAATGCGCCTATGCCGCGCATCATATCTAGTCCAATTTTTGCCGTACCCGCCACGGTAAAATGATGGCCGCTATCCAAACGTTGTTGTAGCGTTGCACCTTCATGCCAACTCATGATGTAGTAAAGTTTGCTGCGTTTTTCTACTGATACTGGAAACACTTGTGGCACGTACTGCGAAACCACGCGCTTTGCTAACCATTCTTCATTCAATAAGCCATTACAACTATCAACATCCGTCGCTAATAGCGGCTGCAAGGTTTTTAATACAAACAGCTGTTTACTACTAATATGACGCACTTTATATAGCAAACTGGCGCGAGATTCATACAAAATTTCGACAACTTCAAAGTCGTCAATAATTTCACCGATATTTAATTTATTCGGTAAACCTAAATGTTTGCCACCAGCCAGCAACTCTGAAAGGGTGTCTTCACCTAGCTGCGTAATTTTAATCGCCACGGCGGTGCTGTTATCAGTACCGCCTTTTTCAATGGCAGTTTTAGTGAGATAGTCGCAAATCATTTGTGGGCTATCAAAAAGCCCTAAGGCTTTGTGAATGGTTTTTTCACCCAATACATCCCAAACGCCATCACTCATGAGCGCAAATACATCGCCTACTTGCAACGCCCCTTCACCAAAATCGACTGATAAATGTTGATCTAAGCCAACCGCGCGTTTTAGTACATGGCGCATATCAGGTCTATCCCAAACATGGTCCGTGGTCAGCTGTTTTAATATGCCGTTACGCAGCAAATAAATACGTGTATCACCTACATGTGCAGAATAATAACGTTGGCCACGCAACAATATGATTGACAGCGTAGTGGCCATGCCTGCCATATCTCGGTTAGCGTTGGCTTGAGCAATTAACCAACGGTTAGCGGCAGTTAACACTTTATCTAACGAGGTTAATGGTTCCCAAGTATCTGGTGTGGCGTAGTAATCTGAACTCACAGTACGCACTGTCATTTCTGAAGCCTCGCCTCCACCGGCATTACCACTTACACCATCTGCAACAGCAATCAACGCCCCTTTAATGCTTAGTTGCTCGCTGACCGGCGTGACGACACCCACATAATCTTCGTTACGCGCACGCGGACCAACTAGGCTAGATTGGCCTATTTCAAACTGTAGCGACATCCGTCTAGTTTACACTTTTGCTGATGTAGCGGTAGCGCTGCCCCAAGTAGTGCGCCATCTGGTTTTTACACCAGCTAGACCTATCATCGCTAATACAGCTAAACCTGCAAAAATCATCAAGCCAATTTGATAGTTGCCATTGGCCTGTTTGAAATAACCCAAACTTGCTGCTAAGTAGAAACCACCTACACCACCAGCCATGCCTACTAAGCCTGTCATCACGCCAATTTCTTTGCGGAAGCGCTGTGGTACTAATTGGAACACCGCGCCATTACCCATGCCTAATACAGCCATGACTGGAATAATGATTGCTAATGCTAATTGATATGTAGGTTGACCGAAGCTCATCACAAATAACAATACTGCGGCAATGGCGTACATGGTGAGTAGGGTGCGAATGCCGCCAATCCTGTCAGCAATCATGCCACCAATCGGGCGTACCAATGAACCCGCAAATACTGCTGCAGCCGTGCAATAGCCGGCCATCACAGGACCTAAGCTGTATAAGTCATTAAAATAAATAGTGAGTGATGATGCCAAACCTACAAAACCACCAAAGGTGACGCTATAGAAGAACATAAACCACCAAGCGTCTTTGTCTTTTAAAATCGCAACGTATTGGCTTAATGATTTTGCAGGGGGTGCATCAGGGCTATCTTTTGCGTAAATCATATAAACTGCCAGAGCAATACCAAGCGGAATTAAAGCTAAACCGAATACATTGTTCCAGCCATAAGCAACGGCTAAACCAGGCGCAAATAATGCTGCAAATACAGTGCCTGAGTTGCCCGCACCTGCAATGCCTAATGCAGTACCTTGATGCTCAGGCGGGTACCAGCGACTCGCCAATGGCAATGCAACCGCAAATGCTGCACCAGCAAAACCTAAGCCTATGCCAAGCAATAGTGACTGTTGAAAAGTTTGTATGCCGTGCAACCATGCCACTAACAAACTTAAAATCACAATGATTTGACCAATCAAGCCGGCCATTTTAGGTTTGATTTGGTCGACTAACACACCCATTACGATACGCAATAACGCACCTGCTAAAACGGGCGTTGCCACCATTAAACCTTTTTGTGATGGTGAGAGATGTAAATCTGTAGCCATTTGCACAGCCAATGGGCCAAGAAGTACCCACACCATAAAACTCAAGTCAAAGTATAAAAACGCTGAAAACAACGTAGGTTTGTGACCTGCTTGCCAAAAACTTTTTTGCATGAAAATTACCTTCCCTTGTACTTTTTTCAAAGTGCTTTTTTCGAAGCACTTTTGCTAAAGTATTTTTATAATAAAT
>JANOHT010000186.1:0-7670 GCA_031406605.1 Methylotenera sp.
GGTGATTTTTCATTCGCACGTAACACGGTCATAATCGCGTTCCAGCGCACTAAAGCACGAATACGACGCTCCATTTCAGGATTACCTGGCAAACGTTGCTGTAAATGTGTTGGAATGGTATTTACATAAGCAGTAGTCGCGTTATAAGGCAGATTGCTGCCTGAGCGACGCGCTTTATCAATCATCGCCTCAAGTAAAAAGTGGGCACGTTCTGTACCTTCGTTTTCAATGACAGCGGTGAGTGCATCTAACCATTCTTGGGTTTCTTGACTATCAATATCTGGACTTACCATATTTGAAGTTAATGACATGCAGGTGGGGCTCCGTGTAGCTATTTTGACAAAATTAATTATGTGCTATTTGCGTATAATAAGTTGCTTGTATTTTAAGTACTTTAAAAGTAACTTAATTCAATACAGTGTGTCTTTGAACACATGCTGAAAATATACGCATTTGGATATACACGCACTTAAGTGCGGCATACATTAAATTTAGTAAAACCAAAATCTAATAAAGAAATTCAGTAAAACTGATTTCATAAAACCATAGTGTGGCTTTTTTAGGGATTTTGGTCAAGTTTAGTGGTGAATTTTTATGATTTTTAGAGATGTATCTTATACATAATCTATATGTTTTATATAAGACTTAAAGGATAAAAAATGGCAACAAGATTAGTACAAAATTCAGAAATTTCTATTGAAAAGTTGTTAACTTCCGCGAAACATATACTTTTTGTACTTAGTGAGAATGCCGAAGAAAAACACATTTTCAGTGAAATACTCCAAACTAGGTTAAAACGCACAGATGGCGAGTACAAAGACTTAAATAAGACACCATTATCTGCTGACCTGCCCGATGGTAGCTTGGTAAGTTTTGTAGTGTTAGGTGATAAATTGAATATGTTTCAGCGTCATACCCTATTGCGTAAAGCAGTAAAACTATTATTAGATGAACAACCTGACAGCTTGGCAATATGTGTACTTGGTGATGAAACTATGCGCGAAGCCCATGCATGCGCTGCTTATTATGTTGCTACAGTAAATGCTGCTGAGTTACCTAGCCGCAAAAAGGACAATAAATTCAAGCCGTTGAATAACATCAGCATTCATGGCTATGTAGCTAAGCACAAGTATGACTACGTAAACGCACGAGTGGCTGGCAATGCACTTTGTCGCCAACTCACCATTATGCCGCCAAACGACTTAACGCCTGCTATTTATCGAAAAAAAGTGGCTGCACTAGCCAAAGAACATGGCTGGAAACATGAGGAGTTTGATATGAGCGCCCTCAAGGAAATGGGTGCTGGTGCATTTTACGCGGTCGGGCAAGGTAGCCAACCACAAGATGCAGCGATTGTACACCTGACCTACGAACCAACCGAGTCAAAAAAACATATTGCATTGGTAGGTAAAGGTATTTGCTTTGATACTGGCGGGCATAACCTGAAACCTGCCAAGTATATGCAAGGCATGCATGAAGATATGAACGGTTCAGCTGTTACGCTCGGCATTTTGCTTGCAGTAACGCAGCAACAATTACCCGTAAAGCTTGATTGCTGGCTGGCAATTGCCCAAAACCACATAGGCCCATTGGCTTACAAGCAAAATGACGTAGTCTCAGCACTCAATGGCACTACGATTGAAATAGTGCATACCGATGCGGAAGGCCGTATGGTATTAGCCGACACGCTAACTTTAGCCAGCCGTGAAAAGCCAGATGTTATCTTAGACTTTGCCACCCTTACAGGCAGCATGATGTCTGCTTTGGGTGATCGCATGAGTGGCATAATAAGCAATCGACCGGAACTTGCTTGCCAAGCATTAACTGCAGGCGCAGCAGCCGGTGAACGTATCGTCGCTTTTCCTTATGATGATGACTACGAAAGCGATTTAGACAGCGGCATTGCTGACATTAAACAATGTACTTTAGAAGGTGGTGCTGACCACATTCATGCAGCACGTTTTTTAGGCAGGTTCATTGAAAATGATGTTGCATGGGTACATACAGATTTATCTTCAGCTAACCGTAAAGGTGGTTTAGGGGCAGTACAAAGCGACACAACTGGTTTTGGTGTTGGGTTTGGCTTGGAGTTTGTAAAAGCTTTAATTGCCTAATTTATACAAAGATTGTCGTATTGATTCTATATCAGGCGTTTGAATCTAGAAGCTCCTTACGAAGCATGAATATAGAAACAAATAACAAGGTGAACGCCAACAGAATTAGGCCGAGTCCAGCTGTCTGTTGTGATTCAATTAAATAGCTGTTACATAACCTTAGTTCCGAACCTTGATAAAAGTAGCCTATAAAAAATAGCATCATAATTGTGCTGCCAATAAAAAATAAAGACAGAACTTTAGGGCCAGCGAAAGCTGGTCTTAAAAACACGCCTGATAGCAACAAAGTAATTATCTTAAAAACATCCCAATATGGGTTGATTAATGCTTTGTCCAAGCTGATCGGCAGCATCCAAAACATGCTTGCAAGTAAAATCCACAACCAACTACTTAAGCTTATGCTCAACTGAAAATTCCCTACGGCAATAGTTGTAACTGCGAACAATTGTCTGGCAACTAAATATCCCGCAAGTATTAGCGCAGGAATTTGCACTACCATGTGGAACGTCATACTAGATGCGATCAGAAATCTAAAAACTGGTAATGAAGGCATGACGGCCAATACCAAAAATACCCATGCTGCGTAAATACTCATACGCTTTATTGTGGCGCTTAAAATTATAGGCTTCAATGAAATATTAGGCATACTAAAGTAGTTGGCTTTGTTGTACTGCCAAAATTAACGCAGACTCCACATCGTCATCGTCGTAAATTCCAAGCAACTTCCCATGATTTGAAATAACTAAAAATGCACTGTTGTGTACAAACTCTTTAAACTTGGTGGGTAAGACAACTAAACCTAATGCGTCTTTGGCCTCAATTAAATCCGAGTCGCTTTGCATGGTAGCTAAAGACCAAATACTTTCGTCGGCACGCATGCGTTTGCGGTAACCTTTTAATCGCTCTGGCGTATCTTGACTGACATCAAAACTGACACTGAGTAGGTGTATTTTTTGATCAAGCGTTTGAGTTTTGATGTGCGCTTGTGCTTGCTGAAAATAATCACCGAGCGCTACACACAAGGTCTTACAGCTAGTATAAATAAACTCAGCCACTAATATTTTATTTTGCTTTTTTGCCAAAGCAGCAAGTGTTGTTACTTGCCCATGCTCATCGACCAAGTTTAATGAAACCTTGGGTTGAGCTAGGAAAAGATTAGCTTTGCGTTCAGTTTCTAAAGTTAGATTTGAAAGCCCGGTTGTGATATAGAAAAAAAAGAACCCCCAAAACAACATGACCAAGACTGGTAATGCAGGTAAGCCCAGCCATGCTGATTTGAGGTTAATATTTTTTGTTAGATGACTTACAGTTTTGATAACTCATCATCCCCATTGTATGGCGTAGTACGTGCTTTAGTAGACTCTCGTACCTCTGCGATCAGTTTTGCGTCTATCGCTTCAGATTTGTTACCCCATTGTGATCGAATGTGTGTAAGTACTGCTGCAATCTCTTCATCGCTCAGCAACTCTTTAAAGTGCGGCATTTGCCCATTATAGGCCACGCCTTTCACTGTTAACTTACCACTAACACCATGCAACAATATATTTGCCAATACATCGGGTTTACCCACAACCCATTCTGATGCTGCCAATGGTGGGAACAGCCCCGTGATGCCCTCCCCTGACGCTTGATGACAGGCGACACACTTTCCTTGAAAAATTGCACCTCCATCAATAGCGACTTTGGCTGTAGCCGAACAATCACCAGTCGCCATGGCGACTGGTTCAGGCCGATTGTCGCCGTCTTCAGCAGCGCCAGTCATCACCGTTTCTGAAATATAAACTGCACTCCACATGAACAATGCGCCGATTGTCATGGTGATAAACCATGGCAATGGCTTTACATCTTCGTTAGGATCGACTCTTTCCCGTTTTTGGGCATCATTCAGTTTATCGCTCATTTTGCACCTTCTGTCGCCGAGTTTTCAGTAGCTTTAGTTTCAGCATTAAGTTTGACATCAAGACTTTCACCAATCGTTTTTTTGATTGGGTAAGTTCTATCCATCGCTTTCATGTATTCAACCAAATTAATTGCATCTGTAGTTGCGACTATTGTCACACCTGGTTTTACGTAATCTGGCGGCAAATTCACCACCACATCGCTTGGCTTAGCTGGCCCGTTGCGCTCAATAAATAAAAATGGGAACGCCGGCATGATAGATCCCGGCATATAGGCACGAGGCTGATATAAATGACCCAAATGCCAATCTTGCGAAGGTTGACGTGCGCCAATATTCATTAAATCTGGGCCCGTACGCATGGTGCCGAGCAGATGAACTTGGTCATAGGCATAGTCAGCTGCGACAGAAGCTCTTCCCCAACCGCGCTTATCATCAGGCGCAAATTTCGCATCTCGTGGCTGCTGAGAGTGACAATATACACAGCCTAGGCTCATGTATAAATAACGCCCTTTAGCTTGCACATCAGTGTAAGGCTTAAGTGCATCAGGCGCTTTAACATGCTTTAGTTGAAGGTAAGGCATAATGACCAGCGCCAGCGTTGCAACTCCAATAATAACTAACGCACCTGTTACTAATTTCTTTTCGTCGATATGACCGGCCATACTAACCTCTCTTCAATTCTGTAGCTGCAATTTTTGCATCTTTGATAAATGGAATATTTACTTTGGGAATCAATAATGCAGGTTCTTTTTTAGTACCGTAACGTAGACTAATTAAAAAGAAATGAACGACAAATATCACATGCCCAAGTACCATTAAACTACCACCAATAGAACGTGATTTTAAATACGGGATAGTCACCGCCACTGAGTCCATAAATGTTTTACTAGCATCTAGCATGGCTACACCTTGCAACCAACCGCCAATACTTAAACCAATAAAGTAAATAGCAAACCCAATAGTCACCAACCAAAAGTGCGCACTAATCATCCATGCATGTGGCCACTCCCAGCCGACAATTCTTGGCATAATGAAGTAGATTGAGCCAAACATCACCATTGTGAAAAAGCCATACATACCCAAATGTGCGTGCGCGACTGTGTAGTGGGTGAAGTGCGTAATCACATTAACTGAACGCAGCGCTTCTAAGGAACCCTGTATTGACGCAGCCGTGTAGAGCATTGAGCCTAATACTATGAACCTGAGAGTAGGAGAATGTATGACTGCTTTAATATTTCCGTTAACCGTCATATGATGATTGACTGCTACGGCAAACACAGGAATTACCATCATCACAGATTGAACAATCGAAAGTGTGACCATCCAAGTAGGTAGTGGCCCGCCGATTAAGTGGTGACCTCCCACTTGTGAATAAAAGAAAGCTAAACACCAAAAACCAAGTAATGATAAATTGTAAGAATAAATCGGTCTACCTAATACTTTAGGGATGAAATAATAAGCCGCGCCAAGTCCAATTGGTGTAAACCACAAACCTAGTGCATTGTGACCATACCACCAGTTCATTGCTGCACCTTGTACGCCAAAATGAAGATCAGGAATATTGGCAACGAAGAATAAAATTGGGAACCAAATTAATGCTGCACCAATGTACCAAACTGACACATACAGATGATCCACATTACGTCTAGCAAGCGTTAGAAATAAAGGAACACCCATCAGTGCGCCACCAAGTACAATGAATATATCAATTTGCCATGGCATTTCTAACCACTCCATGCCATCGGTGTAACCTAAACCAATCGCGGTTACTCCGCACATCAAGGCTACGTGCCAAATCATGGAACCCCAATAGACAAATTTTGCACCGACTAATGGCGTTTTTAACAGTCGTGGAATTAACCACAAACTTACACCAATACCCGCCATCGAAGCCCAGCCATAAATAATACTGTTAAGGTGAATGGTTCTAAGGCGGCCAAAAGTCATCCAAGCACTATCAACTAGCCAGTCGGGATTATGTAACTTGATAGAAGCCACTATAGCGGCTGCGGAGCCAATAATTAACCAACAAACCGAGGCTAGTAAACATACAAAAGCTGGAATAGAGGATGACTTATCTGCAATCTCACGATCATTCAACTCCTTAGCCGACAGAGTAGCATCCGTTTCACCTGCAGCTTCCTGCAATTCATTATCAGTTTGGTTAGCAGCTGGATCCTCTACTAGACCAACTTCATGTTTACCAAAAATAATTCGAGAACCACTTTGTTTAGTATTAAAAAAACCATTCGACATAGACCAGATAAAAACAAATAGGCCTAGCACCGAAACCGAGAACGCGAGCAGTAAAACTAGTGCTGTGTTATCTATAATTGAAGTCGGATTCATGTTGATACAATACCTTAGTAAAAGCGCCTAGATTAAGCGTGTTTTATAAATTAATAACTTTGATTGAAAACAGAGTGCAGTCTATATGAATTAAAATTGCAAATATAATGAATTTTATTTCTAAGGTTTAGATATTTTCTAACTATACAAACACTTAAATATTTAAGCCCAATAAATTGCTGCTAGGTAGACTAACGAATGATTACTGGGTTCAATTTAACATAGCAAAAAATATAAGTATCTATAAGTTAATAGTCTACATTTCCAGCAGATACACATGTCATGTTATACATTCTAATTAATAAATTTACGCACTAGTGATGCTAGATCCAATCGTTGCTGAGCCACATTAACTTGTACTTTGGCGTTACAATTAACGCATGAATGTTTCTAAAGTGAAATGTAATGCAAAACGCAATGAACAGCTTAGTTTGGTTAGACCAGTTTCCAGAACTTAATCATTTGGATCAAAATGCTAGAGATCTTTTAGCAAAATACGCACGTATTGTAGAGGCTCCCGTCGGCACAATTGGTTACAGGGAAGGTGATACCTGTGGGGCTTATGTGATGCGTCTAGCAGGAAAATCACGCGTCTATAAAGTGTCAGCAAGCGGTCGCGAGATATTACTTTACAGGGTTGCTGCTGGTGAAACCTGCGTAATTACAACGACATGTTTGCTAGGCAATAGCGATTACCCAGCATCTACAATTGTTGAAGAACCAATTCGTGATGTCATTATTCCAGCAGCAGTATTTAATCAATTGATGATTGACTCCGCTGTATTCCGTAAATTTGTTATGACTAATTATGGCGTGCTTATAAGTGATTTAATTGTATTGTTAGATGAAGTTGCATTTCATAGCTTAGATGCCCGTCTGGCAAAAGTATTATTGGACGCGAACTCAACCCAGATTATACGTACACATCAACAAATAGCAGATGAACTAGGCACTGCTCGTGAAGTTGTAAGCCGCCAATTAAAACGACTCGAAGTTAAAGATGCTGTATCTCTAGGGAGAGGTCACGTCGAGATTATTAATCGTAGCATACTAGAAAAACTAGCTAACTCTTAAATCAGCCAGCTCAAAACATCACTCTTAAGAGCAACATACACCCCCTGAGATTGGTTATTTGAATCCACCACAACCCTCCTCCCCCCAAAACTAAAACCCCCACTACTCACATAGAGGGGGTTGCCGACCGCGTTGCAACGGTACAGTACAAATAAAAACACCCTCTACAAGAGGGTGTTTTTGGTATAAATAGCTTGGCAGTGACCTACTTTCGCATGCAAAAAGCATACTAT
>JANOHT010000155.1:0-3577 GCA_031406605.1 Methylotenera sp.
CAAGAAAAACTCACTCTCAACGGCGGTGCTGGCAATGACTTGCTCCTCGGCTACGGCAATGGCTTCATGAAATTCGGTCAACTCGCCACACCAGATAAAACGCAATATGTCACACTCAGCCCCGACAACTGGCAAAGCCTCGATGCCAGCTGGCAGATTGACCATAGCCAAGTATCTGCTAACGTGGTCTATCACACCAATGACGATGGCACCACCGTACCCTACCTCACCACCAATTGGAAAATCACCGGCACAGACCCAACCCATGGCGCAGTCAGCAACAGGGATTTGATTTACGCCTTTAACTCCATTAACGGGGATCATCCAGAAAACCTCAAAGGCGCAACGCTATATGGTGGCACAGGTGATGACCTGGTAGCGGGTACTGCTACCGATGACTACATAGACGGCGGCGGCGATAACGACATCCTCTACGGCAACGCTGGCAATGACAATATGTTTGGTGGCCAAGGAAAAGACTTTGCTTTTGGGGGTGATGGTAACGACAATATCGATGGCGGCAGCGAAGACGATGAGCTAGTAGGCGGTTACGGCGCAGACTATTTAATGGGCGGGGCAGGGAATGATGAGTTAGTTGCAGATGTGCCAAAGTTAGCCGGCACTGATGCCCCGCCCACTACTACCTATTATGGCACGCAAGAGGTTGACACGATGGGTGGCGACATTCTGGACGGCGGCATTGGCAATGACCAATTGTATGGCGGTGCAGGCGACAACACCTTATTTGGCGGCAAAGGCGATGACACACTCGCAGGCGATGGGCTAGGCACCCCAGCGCAATATCACGGCAACGACTATTTAGATGGCGGTGAAGGTGTTGACGAGCTAAGTCGTTGTGCTATGCAACTTAAGCCCAAGCGCGCTAATCACCTTCCAAATCGTGCTAAATTCGGGGTTACCTTCACCAGAAAGTGCTTTATACAAACCTTCTCGGCTCAGTCCCGTTTCTTTAGCCAGTTGCGTCATGCCGCGCGCACGCGCAATCACCCCCAAGCTCTTAGCGATAAAAGCAGGGTCACTCCCTGCTTCATCCATACATGCCTGAAAATATGCAGCCATATCAGCTTCATCGCGCAAATACTCTGCACTATCAAAGCGTTTAATACCCAATTTTTTAATCGTATCAGCATTCATCATTTATCCTTTCAACAAAGCAATCATTTTTTTAGCTTTGGTAATATCACGTTTTTGGCTCGATTTATGACCCCCACACAACAGCAATACCACCACATCGGCCTCTTGCCAGCAATAAATGCGATAACCAGCACTCAAGTGAATACGCAGTTCGACAATATCATCAAACGACTTGCAATCGCCCCAATGACCATCCACCAATCGATCCAGCCTAGCCAATATTTGCTTTTGCGCAACGCGGTCTTTAAGATTGTGCAACCAAGCACTGAAGTCTTCGGTACGTTCTATGATCAACATGCTGGAATTGTAATCCATGGATTACAAAAAGACAATGATAATCCATATGCCAGTCATCATCACTTAAATAAACAGGCGGCAAACAACAATGAATGGAGAATGGCGGCATGATGGGGTTAATGGTACTGGGGTTCTTTGCGGTTTATTTACTTATTTCTATTTGGGTGACGAGTAAAGCAGCGAGTTGGGCAAAAGCGAATAACAAGAAGCCTTGGCTATGGGGTGGGCTGGCGGCTTTTATGATGTACAACTTGGTGTTTTGGGATTGGATACCGACGCTAGTTGCGCATAAATACTACTGCTCAACGCAAGCAGGATTTTGGGTATACAAAACACCGGAGCAGTGGATGAAGGAGAATCCAGAGTTGACGAAAGAGGATTTAAAACCTTATGTTGAAGGAGACAAAGGAAGACATATAGTTTTATATGCAGGTACGCCTAATGCAGTGGGGGTTAGAAAAATAAATAGACGCATTTTTAATGCTTTCGATATACAAAAGATTGAGGGGTTGCTACCCATCCAAAAACAAGTAGATTATTTCTATGACATTAAAACAAATTTACGCACTGCAACCTTACTTGATATTACAAGTGGATATGGAAACCCGATGACTACTGGGGGCATTTTAGGATTTAAAGGGTGGCTAGCTAACGATGGGTGTCAAAACCCTAAAGTGGACAGAATAAACTTGAATCAATACTCACAAAATATTGTTGAACTAGGAGAAAGATAATGACCAATACTAAAAACCTGTTTGAACTCGCACAACTCGCCGAAGCTAGCTATGCTGATTTTAAAAAGTTTAATAATGATGAGTTTAAAGCACTAGAAGCTGGTGGTTTTTCCACCACGCAAGCAACAGAGTTTGCAGACAATTGGCAAGTTATTTCCCAGCAGCCCAATACAATTGGTGGTTATTCTGGCACTTTGTTCAAATATATCGGCAATGACCCCAATAGCGGATTTACTAATGGGGAATACGTATTTTCACTGAGGGGGACTGAGCCTGATTATGTGATTAACTCAATAGATTTGGCTGTCGATGTAGGCGATATAGCTGTTGACGGTCTTGCTTTTGGTCAAATTATTGATATGTATAACCATTGGACACAAATGAATACGGCAGCTGGTCAAAGTTACCAGCGTGCAGTACTTTTACCTGTGAATGGTAACGTTGTATATCCGCCAAGTAGTTATATAGTTGATCAACCTAGTGGCGTAACATACGCGATTACTTTTGTAGATTCTGCGACCTCATACCCAGTGGGAGATTCACGGGCGCATGGACTGGGAGTTATGTTGCAGTCGGGTGGTTTAACTGTTACTGGTCACAGTCTCGGTGGACATTTGGCAACTGCTTTTACGAGGCTGTTTCCAGGTGCAGCCAGTGCCTTAACAATAAACGGAGCAGGGTTTCCAACAGGCTCAATAGATGGCATTTCAGGTAACGCTTCTGCGAATATTCACAATCTTTTTACCACGCTTGGCGGGGGCAGTAATTTTGGTGAAATAAAGAATATTTTCGGCGACAAAATGCCGCAGATTGTTACTATGAACAACTCTTATGGTCTCGTACAGCAAGGTTCACACGATGCCATATTTATTGAAAGCGGTAGTGCTGGCAATGTATTTGGCCACTCATCCAGCCAAATGACCGACAGCCTCGCTGTTGCCAACCTATTCATCAAACTAGACAGTAGCTTTGCCAACAAAACGCCAGCGCAGGCTCTTTCAATACTCAATGCCCTATTTGAAAAATCCAGTAACCAAGCAGCCCAAAGTTTAGAAAAGTTAGTAGAAAGCCTAAGTGAAACGATTCTAGGTAACAAACCGACTATTGTCACAGACGATCGAGAAAGCCTTTATACCGCAATTAAAAACCTCACCGACAGTTCCACCTACCAATCCCTCCTTGGCAACGTCACCCTAGCAGCGCCCGCCACCTCAGCAAGTGAAGCCCGTTCAGACTTTGGTGCATTTTTGAGCCTGATGTACTTAACCCCATTTACCATTAAAACCAGCACCACTGATGCAGAAAACGCCCTCAAAAACGCCAACTCCGCCCTACGTTATGAGTGGGAAGCCGACAATAACCTCACCCCAGAGCAACGCGCCAACGGTGAA
>JANOHT010000180.1:0-5093 GCA_031406605.1 Methylotenera sp.
GAAATGGGTAAGTTTTTGCTAGGTTCAACTGTAGTGATGTTATTTGAAAAAGATACACTAGCGTTTAATAAAACTTGGCAAGCTGAACGCACAATTAAGTTGGGTGAGATGATGGCCACAAAAATTTGATTGAATTTAAGCGTTAAGTGTCACCCATAAAAAAACCTGCACCGTTTTATTCAGTGCAGGTTTTTACTTTTATTGCATCCGCTATTTAGCGACTTTATGATGCAGATGCGGCGCCAACTCATTCAATGCGGATTCATACACCCCGCGCTTGAATTCAATCACATCTTCCAGCGGCACCCAATATTCGCTCCAGCGCCATGCATCAAATTCAGGATGCTCACTCGCACGTAGCGACACATCACTATCTCGCCCTACCATGCGTAGCAAATACCAAATCTGCTTTTGACCTTTATAGCTACCGCGCCACTCGCGTTTAACCCACGTGGTTGGTACTTCGTATCTGAGCCAATCTTTAGTGCGGCCTAAAATTTGCACATGTTCAGGTTTTAGACCAACCTCTTCCATCAGCTCTCGATACATGGCCTGCTCTGGACTCTCGCCATGGTTAATACCACCTTGCGGAAACTGCCAAGCATGCTCACGGATACGCTTACCCCAAAATACCTGATTGTTGGCATTACATATAATAATGCCGACATTCGGGCGAAACCCGTCACGATCTAACATAGCGTTTTACTGCCTTAATAATTTAGTGCAATTTTTTCATATTTTCACCACTATTGAAAGACACCATTTGCATATAAGATGTAATCCTATGAATAAACATAAAAATATCGCTTCAAATCAACCTTTTAATGTCAATAAACTGATGTCATTGGTCATCCTAGCCATTATCAGTGTTGGGTGCTCGATGACACCCAAACCCACCAGTCACACCCTTGCCTACATCACTAACCAAGGTGACAACACAGTGTCAGTGATTGATACTACTAGTAATTTGGTGATTCAGACTATAAAAGCCGGCAAAGCCCCAGTGGGTGTAGCTGTTTCAGCAAAATTACAGCGCGCCTATATTACAAATGTTGAAAGCCAAGAAGTTAGCGTGATTAATACGCTAACAAACAAAGTGATTGATACGATTAAAATCAACGGCTCGCCAGTCGGCATAGCATTATCACCGGATGATAAAACGCTTTATATAGCAGATTGGTTTGATAATCGCATACTAGCAATTAACACAAAAGATACCAGCTCATTTCGAGAGTTGAAAATTGGTGAAGCGCCTGCTGGACTAATCGTGAGCCCAGATAGTCAAACGCTTTATGTAGCAAACAGAGACAGTAATGATGTTGCAATGATTGACACGGCAACCCTTACTATTAAAAAGCGTATTCCTGTCGGCAAGCACCCGTTCGGCATCACGTTAAGTAAAAGCGGTCTATTATTAGTAAGCGTGAATGTGAAAGAAGACACTGTTAGCATCATCAACACTAAAACAAATAGTCTAGAGACCTTAAAAGTAGGCTACCACCCCTATTGTGCGGTAATAAGTTCAGATGAGAAAACACTCTACGTGACCAATACGCAAGATGACAGCGTAACCGTGCTAGACATAGCCACGAAAAAAGCAATTGCCACTATTGGTGTTGGCAGTACACCGGAGGGTATAAGCTTGGATGATGCCAACCACCGAATCTATATCGCCAATTGGGGTAGTAATAGTGTCAGTGTCATTGATACAATCAGCAATAAATTGATAAGCACTATTAAAACTGGTGAAAAAAGCCGCGCTTTCGGACAGTTTATTTTAAAAAACTAGCCTTTGTGGTTGCTAGCACTGCAAAGAATGACAATCTAATCTTGTCAACCAAGCACTCAGAATATCGTTAACTTAACTGCAAACAACGATGCATTTTAATAAAATGTGCATCTCATTTATAATACGTCGTTATTTTTGAATATATCCTCTCATGTTGAGAGTTACGGAGAAGAAAAGATGAAAAAGATTTTAGCGTTACTTGCACTTAGTTTAGTAGCTACTTCAGCAGTAGCGCATGGCCCTACCCCACAAAAAGTCGAAAAAAGCATCACTATTAAAGCTGATCCTGCAAAAGTATGGGCTATGGTAGAAGACTTTGGCAATATGCAAAAATGGCACCCAGCGATTGTTAGCGACAAAATGGAACAGAAAAAAGATGAAACTGGCACAATGGCTACATTTAGAACGCTATCATTAAAAGGCGGCGGCACTATCGTTGAGAAATTACGTAGCGCAAATGATGCAGAAATGAAGCTCAAATATGAAATTGTCAGCAGCCAATTACCATTCACTGATTACAACTCAGTCATGACAGTAACTAAAGGCCCTGCAGCTGGTGAATCTACAGTGACATGGGTAGGTCGTTTTTATCGCACTTATAAATTGAACCCACCAATTCCTGAAGGCCAAGATGATGCAACTGCGGTAGCTGCGGTAACAGGCATCTACGACTCTGGTTTAGCAAACTTGAAAAAGGTTCTCGAATCTTCAAAGTAGGTGACCGCCAAGAAGTGACAAAATGGTCACTTAGGAAACTCTTTAGTGACTGGTTTTGACAGTTTTTAGCGGTTGTATTGAATAAGATGCTCTCCAATTAGCAATTTAAAAAAGCGAAACTTTATGTTTCGCTTTTTCATTTCCAGTAAACCTTAAGCTCCACAAGCCACACTAAATCCAAAATTTTTCAATATAATCATTATATTATAAAATATTTATCACATATACTTTACTCAAGCAAAGCTACTGGTTATTTTTTCATGGCACATCATGCCTACTGAAAAATTCAATGTTGGCACGCCAGTTGCTAATAGCTATTCAACACTGCAACACAACTACAGTGTGTAAACACTCAATCTTTCATACATAAGGGATTTAAAATGAAACAAGTACAAAAAGGTTTTACATTAATCGAACTGATGATTGTTATTGCGATCATCGGAATTTTGGCTGCAATTGCAATTCCACAATACCAAGATTACACAATCAGATCTAATGCAGCTGCAGCACTTGCAGAAATTACTCCTGGTAAAGTTGGTTTTGAACTAGCCGTTAACAATGGTGATACTCCATCTTTAGTATCAACAGCTGCTGGTTTTATTGGAGTCACATCACCAACTACTTACTGTACAGTTACTATTTCAGCAACAGCAATCACATGTGCTACGATAGGCGGTAATGCAACCAATTTCAACGGTAGAAACATCGCTTGGACTCGTACAGCAACCACTGGCGCTTGGGATTGCACAAGCACTTTAGACGTTAAATATAGACCAAAAGGTTGTTAATTAAATTGAAATGGCTTAGCTTACAAAACTAAGTCGACGTTTATAAAAATGCCCGATATTACAATCGGGTATTTTTATTGTCTCAGAATAAATTAATTACAATATTTAGTTAATGTGACGTAAATCAATGCTGTAAATGTAAGCATTAAGTCTTGTACGATAATCCCACTTTTTTTCTAAATCCAATTTAGTCATAAGCACCAAAGCCAGTGCCTGCATCGATTAAAATATCATGATCCACTAGCATAGAAGTGGTGCGTAACTTTCCTCCGACTCCACCGCTACAGCCTAATATTTTTATTTGCATTGTTTGTAATAACTAATGTGTAGATAGTTTTATGTGTAGTTTTATCGTGATTTTATTAAGCACTTTATTAATACAATGCTATGATTTCATTAGTTTTAATGCTTATCAATATATTTAATTGCAAATCTAGTTATTGCCTTGATTTTAGCTTACACATTTCACATTCAAATAATTACCTCTACAAATTTTTTCATGATGAAACCAACTTTAGAAATAGTTACTAGTAATTCCAGAAAAATTAATGCCAGTGTGATTTGGTTACATGGCTTAGGGGCAGATGGCTACGATTTTGAACCGATAGTGCATGAAGTAAAATTGCCCAATGTACGATTTATTTTGCCGCATGCGCCTGAGATGGCAATCACTCGGAATAATGGTTACATCATGCCGGCTTGGTATGATGTCTATGGGTTAACGCCTATCAGCAAAGAAGATGATGCGGGTATCGGAAAAAGCGCACACTACATTAACACGTTGATTCAATTGGAAATTGACAAAGGAATTGCGGCAGAAAAAATTGTGATCGCCGGATTTTCGCAAGGTGGCGCGCTAGCCTTGCATACTGCATTGCGTTACCCAAAAGAACTGGCTGGCGTACTGGCATTATCATGTTATTTACCGCTAAAATCTACTTTAGCTGCCGTAGCTAACTCGGCCAATGCAAAGCTACCTATCTTTATGGCGCATGGTATTTTTGATGATGTGATTACCTTAGAAACCGCTAAGACCTCACTCAATACACTACAAAGTTGCCAATATTTCGTCAATTGGCATGAGTACAATATGGCACACTCACTATGCGCTCAAGAGATTATTGATATTCGAGATTTTTTACAGCGGGTTTTGCAGCTGGATTTGGTAGAATAGAGGCTTAATGCCAATTGATTATTACTATGTCTGCATCCAATAGCAAAACTACGACTCAATCTGCAACTGATTTGCCAAAAAATTTCGAGCAGGCCTTTGCTGAGCTTGAAAGCATTGTGGCACAAATGGAATCTGGCCAAATGCCTTTAGAGGCGTCATTAGCCGCGTACAAACGCGGCAACACCCTTCTCCAGTTTTGTCAAAAATCACTGGCTGATGTAGAACAGCAAGTGCAATTGTTAAATGATAAAAACCAGTTAACGCCATTTCAATCCGAATAATGACGTCTTTAAAAATGACCGCTCCAAACATATTAGATTTTTCAGCTTGGGCGCAAGCTAAGCAAGTGCAAATTGAGCAAGTGCTGGACGAAACGTTGCCCGGCACTAATCTAGCACCGCAGGTGCTGCACAGCGCTATGCGCTACAGCGCATTAGGTGGTGGCAAGCGTGTACGTGCGTTGCTGTGCTACGCTGCGGCAGAGCTTTGCCAGACAGAACCTGCTGTTGCAGATGCATCTGCTTGCGCGGTTGAACTGATACATGCCTACTCATTAGTACATGACGATATGCCGTGTATGGACGACGACGATTTACGCCGCGGCAAACCGAGCAATCATAAACAA
>JANOHT010000203.1:0-6754 GCA_031406605.1 Methylotenera sp.
CAAATTAACTCGGTAGCAGCTGGTTACTCGCCGTTAGAAACCGAACAGCGTATTACCTACCCGGTTGAAACAGCCATGGCTGGACTGCCTGATTTAGAGGAAACCCGTTCCATTTCGCGTTATGGTTTATCGCAAGTCACAGTGGTGTTTAAAGAAGGCACTGATATTTACTTTGCGCGCCAACTTGTTGCCGAGCGTATTGCGCAGGTAAAAGAGAAATTGCCCGCAGGTATTAGCTCTGAAATGGGACCGACTGCTACAGGATTAGGTGAAATCTTTATGTGGACGGTATCTGCCAAACCTGGCGCACTTAAGCCGGATGGCACACCTTATACTGCGATGGATTTACGTGGGGTGCAAGATTGGATTATTAAGCCGCAATTACGTAATGTGCCGGGCGTTACAGAAATCAATACTGTTGGCGGATATAGCAAACAATTCCAAGTTTCACCTAATTTGGATGCGCTGGTGAGTTATGGGCTAACGCTGAGTGATATTTTGAATGCGCTAGAAAAAAATACGAATAACCAAGGCGCTGGGTATATTGAAAAGTTAGGCGAGCAATATTTAATTCGCGTCACGGGCCAAATAGCGGTTGATAGTAAGAATCAAAATCTTGCGCTAGATGCCTTAAGTAATGTGGTATTGGATACTAGAAACGGTACACCTATTCGTGTTCAAGATGTAGCAACTGTTTCTGTTGGTAGTGATTTACGTACTGGTGCGGCTACCATGAATGGTGAAGAGGTCGTACTTGGTACGGTGTTTATGTTGATGGGTGAAAATAGCCGTACTGTTTCTCAAGCTATCGCAAGCAGACTTGCTGAAGTGAATAAAACACTACCAGCGGGCATTACCGCCAATACTGTTTATGACCGCACGATTTTGATTGATAAAGCCATTAACACCGTCAAAAAGAACTTGATAGAAGGCGCGCTGTTGGTGATTGCGATATTGTTTGTATTTTTGGGCAATATGCGCGCCGCCATTATTACCATGTGCGTGATTCCTCTCGCGATGCTCATGACTTTTACGGGCATGGTCGGTAATAAAGTCAGTGCCAATTTAATGAGTTTAGGTGCATTAGATTTCGGCATTATTATCGATGGTGCAGTCGTGATTGTGGAAAATGCCATGCGGCGACTTGCGCACTCACAAAGTGTATTTGGGCGAAATTTAACGCGTGAGGAAAGATTTACTGAGGTATTCTCAGCTGCACGTGAAGCAAGACGACCGCTTATTTACGGTCAGCTGATTATCATGGCGGTGTATTTGCCTATTTTTGCACTCACGGGTGTAGAAGGAAAAATGTTCCACCCGATGGCATTTACTGTAGTGATGGCTTTAATCGCGGCAATGATCATTTCTGTGACATTTATTCCTGCTGCCATTGCAATTTTTGTAACGGGCCGTGTGGAGGAAAAAGAAAATAAGGTGATGCAATGGGCAAAAAAAATCTACACGCCAGTGTTGGATTGGACGCTCATCAATAAAGCAGTTGTGCTGGTACTGGCTGTGACAACTGTGGTACTAAGCGGCCTATTGTTAACGCGTATGGGCAGTGAATTTGTACCTAGTTTGGACGAAGGTGATATTGCCTTGCATGCGCTGCGTATTCCAGGCACGAGCTTAAGCCAGGCCGTAGGGATGCAGCAAGAATTGGAAAAAACCATTAAAACTTTCCCCCAGGTTGATAAGGTCTATGCCAAGCTGGGTACGGCAGAAATCGCGACTGACCCAATGCCGCCAAGTGTTGCAGATACATTCTTAATTTTGAAACCAAGGTCAGAATGGCCAGATCCAAGCTTAAGTAAAAATGCATTAATCGCCCAAATTCAAGCGGCGGTAGCTAAAGTGCCAGGTAACAACTATGAATTTACACAGCCGATACAAATGCGCTTTAATGAGCTTATTTCTGGCGTACGCAGTGATGTAGCGGTAAAAGTATTTGGCGATGATTTAGCACAAATGACTGAAACTGCTGAACAAATTGCTAAGGTGCTAGAAGAAACCGCAGGTAGCGCCGATGTTAAAGTAGAGCAAACTACAGGTTTGCCAATATTAACGGTCAATATCGACCGTGAAAAAATTGCGCGGCTAGGTGTCAATATGGCAGACATTCAAACAGCAGTGAGTATCGCCATGAACGGCGCACATGCGGGTGCAGTTTATGATGGCGACAGGCGTTTTGATATTGTGGTGCGTTTAGAGAGGGCACAACGATTAGACACCGTTATGCTAGAACGGCTACCTATCAAGCTTAACGTCAATAATTCTGCCACCTACATGCGCTTAAGCGAGCTAGCTAGCCTAGATGTAGCGCAAGGAGCAAACCAGTTTAGCCGCGCCAATGGTAAGCGTAACGTGGTAGTAACTGCCAATGTACGCGAGCGTGATATAGGTTCTTTTGTAGCAGAAGCGCAAGCAAGTATAGCTGAAAGCGTAAAAATACCCGCAGGTAATTGGCTGGAGTGGGGCGGAACCTTTAAGCAATTGCAATCGGCCGCGGACCGCTTGCAACTCGTCATACCATTAGCGTTACTCATCGTTTTTATGCTGCTTTACGCGGTATTTGGTAACTTTAAAGATGGGTTAATCGTATTCAGTGGCATACCGTTCGCACTCACGGGCGGCGTGACTGCGCTATGGCTCACGGGCATTCCCCTTTCAATTTCTGCTGGCATAGGTTTTATTGCATTATCAGGGGTGGCGGTACTAAATGGTTTGGTAATGATTACTTTCATCAATAATTTACGCACAGAAGGTAAAGCTTTAAACGAGGCGGTGCGTGAAGGCGCCTTGACTAGGCTACGCCCAATATTGACGACAGCATTAGTCGCCTCGTTTGGCTTTATACCGATGGCAATTGCTACTGGTGTTGGCGCAGAGGTGCAGCGACCATTGGCGACAGTAGTCATCGGCGGCGTATTATCATCCACATTGCTGACTTTACTAGTATTACCATTGTTATATACTTGGGTTTACCGAAAGCCTTAAAAAGGCAATACCCAAAACAACCATGTAAAACAGCAAGACCAAGCATTCGCTTGGTCTTGCTGTATTGGGCGCTAAATCAAAGAGTATCTTAGCGATCAACTACCGTTTTTCATCTCTAACAATGCTCGTTTAGAAATTTGTATAGCTGCAGATATACTAAGTCCTGCCATAATAAATGCCACCAGTAAGTCTGGCCACGCATTGCCGCTACCAAATACACCAACGGCGGCGAGTATGACCGCCAAATTGCCAATAGCATCATTACGGCTGCATAACCAAACAGAGCGCATATTGGCATCTCCTTCACGGTAAGCGTATAACATAAGCGCAACGCTTATGTTAGCGACTAAGGCTAGCATGCCTATTAAGCCCATGGTGTAGGGTTCTGGTACTTTTCCATGCATAAAAGACCATGCCGCACTGGCCAAAACGAATAAACCAAATGCGCCCATCGTTAAACCTTTAAAAAGTGCTGCACGCGCGCGCCACATGAAGTGCATTGATAAAACTAACAACGAAATTCCATAGTTCATCGCATCGCCAAAAAAGTCGATTGCATCCGCCATTAATGATACCGAGTTAGCACTAAACCCACTCAATACCTCAATAACGAACATCACTAAGTTAATGAACAGGGCAATCCAAAGTATCTTTCGATACCTTGGCGTCTGGGCTTGATTACTACTGCAGCCAGTATCACAACATGCTTTAGCCATGACTATTTTTTCCTTAACAACATATAGGCCGCTGGTAACACAAATAGAGATAACAGTGGCGCGGTCAACATACCACCTACCATCGGTGCGGCAATACGGCTCATGGCTTCAGAACCTGTCCCGGTACCGATTAATATGGGGATAAGACCTGCAAGAATCACTGCTACTGTCATGGCTTTTGGCCTCACGCGTAATGCAGCACCTTCAATCAATGCCGCGTACCAATCCTCTTTAGTATTAAGTTTGCCTGCAGCACGATAGCGTTCAATCGCATCATCTAAGTAAATCAGCATGATAATACCGAACTCAGCCGCTAATCCCGATAAGGCAATCATACCCACGCCGCTGGCGATGGAGAAATGATGCCCTAAAAAATACAGAAACCAAACTGCACCTACCAATGCAAACGGTAAGCTGCCAAGAATGAGAATCGCAGGCGTAATGCGTTTGAAAGCTAAAAACAACAAGATAAAAATAATGCCCAGCGTCATGGGGACGACATAGCTTAGTCGTTTTGAAGCGCGTTCAAAGTATTCAAACTGCCCAGACCATGCCAGTGAATAACCTGCCGGTAATTGCAATTCCTTATCTAGCATGGCCTTGGCATCTTTTACAAAGCCACCTAAATCACGGTCATGGATATCTACATACACCCAAACATTAGGGCGTGCATTCTCACTTTTAATCATTGGCGGGCCATCGGTGACTTTGACTTCAGCGACCTCACCCAACGGCACGGTAGCGCCTTGTTCGGTAATGATGGGTAGCGATTTGAGTTTTTCTACCGAATCGCGCAGTTCTCTAGGAAACCTGACATTAATGGGGAAGCGTGCCAAGCCATCAATTTTTTCGCCAATGTTGTCACCGCCAATTGCCGTTGATACGAGCATTTGTACGTCATCAATATTTAAGCCGTAACGCGCGATTTTGAGTCTATCTATTTTGATATCAATATAGCGTCCGCCTGTCACACGTTCAGCAATCACCGAGCTTGCTCCTGGTACTTTTTTCATGAGTCGCTCCACTTCCTGACCGATTTTTTCAAGCGTGGCTAAATCCGCCCCGCCAATTTTGATGCCTACGGGGCTTTTAATACCGGTAGACAACATATCGATGCGGTTACGAATAGGCTGTACCCATACATTCGCCATGCCAGGGATTTTCAGCCTGGCATCAAGCTCTTCTACTAACTTCTCTGGCGTCATTCCGGCACGCCATTCTGAACGAGGCTTAAACTGGATGGTAGTTTCCAGCATCTCGAGTGGCGCCGGGTCGGTTGCTGTTTCGGCCCTGCCTGTTTTACCAAAAACCGATTTCACTTCTGGTACGGTCTTAATGAGCCTGTCACTCAATTGCAGAATCTCTGAGGCTTTAGAGACAGATAAGCCAGGCAATGCCGTTGGCATATAAAGCAAATCCCCTTCATCCAAAGGCGGCATAAATTCGCTACCTAGTTTACTTAATGGATAAAGTGTTATTAAAACCAAAACGAAGGCAACACCAAGTGTCACTTTTGGAAAATGCAGGACCTTTCCTAACAATGGCTTGTAAATTGCTATCAACCAACGATTCAAGGGGTTGGTATGCTCAGGTCGAATGTGTCCACGAATAAATATCGTCATCAATACTGGAATCAACGTGACTGATAAACCTGCCGCCGCTGCCATCGCATAAGTCTTGGTAAATGCCAAAGGTGCGAATAGTTTGCCTTCTTGCGCTTCTAGCGTGAATACAGGAATGAAGGACAAGGTGATAATCAGCAATGAGAAAAACAGGGCAGGGCCGACCTCGCTCGCTGCATCGATAATCACTTTAATGCGCTGACTATTGCTGGGTTCCCCATGTTCATTTTTGTAATTTTCAAGCTGTCGATGGGCGTTCTCTATCATCACAATTGCCGCATCTACCATCGCCCCAATCGCGATGGCGATACCGCCAAGCGACATGATGTTGGCATTGACGCCTTGATAGTACATGACGATAAAACTCACCAGTACGCCTATTGGCAGAGCCACTATCGCCACTAAAGCCGAGCGAAAGTGCCATAAGAATACAGCGCATACCAACGCGACGACGATAAACTCCTCTATCAGTTTATGCGTTAAATTATCGACCGCACGCTTGATTAACTGCGACCTATCGTAGGTGGTAACGATTTCCACACCTTCCGGCAGACTCTTTTTCAAAGTAGCCAGTTTGGCTTTTACTGCATCAATCGCTTCGAGCGCATTTTGCCCCGCACGCATCACGATGACGCCACCCGTCACTTCGCCTTCACCATTGAGTTCTGTTACCCCACGCCTGAGTTCTGGACCAATTTGCACTCGTGCAACATCAGATAACAAAATCGGCGTGCCACTACTATTGACCATGAGCGGTATATTTCTAAAGTCGTCTAACGATTCCAAATACCCATGCGCACGCACCATATACTCGGCCTCGGCCGTTTCGACCACCGCACCGCCTGTTTCCTGATTGGCCGATTGAATTGCTGAAACAACTTTAGACAGCGGAATACGATAATTGCGTAACTTGTCAGGGTCAACTTGCACTTGATATTGGCGCACCATGCCACCCAGTGTTGCAACTTCTGCCACACCTGGAATGGTTTTTAGCTCAAACTTGAGGAACCAATCTTGCAACGCACGCAGTTCACCCAAATCGTGCTTACCACTGCGATCAACCAATGCATATTCATATACCCAACCCACACCAGTCGCATCTGGTCCTAAGCTAGGGTTTGCACCTTTTGGTAAACGTGAGGATATTTGGCTTAAGTATTCCAGCACCCGGGAACGCGCCCAATATTGATCAGTACCATCGTTGAATAGAATGTAAACGAAAGAATCGCCAAAGAACGAATAACCACGCACGGTCTTCACACCCGGCACTGAAAGCATAGTGGTGGTAAGCGGATAAGTCAGTTGATTCTCGACAATCTGCGGTGCTTGCCCAGGCCATTGGGTACGGATGATCACTTGGGTATCTGATAAATCTGGAATCGCATCCAGCGGCGTTTTAAGCATAGCAAAAACGCCCCA
>JANOHT010000195.1:0-35032 GCA_031406605.1 Methylotenera sp.
TAAGTATTGGCTTATGCGGTAATAAACCAAGAAAATCACCGCTATTTATGCAGTAATAAATATTGACCTTGCGGTGACAATATGTAATTATTACCGCATGAATAGCGGTGATTATAAAAAATATGTTTGGCAGCAAGCCAACTGGCCAAAATGGACATTTGATTTAGCCAAATTTTCAAACTTACTTTCACAGGTGAATGTTGAGCGTGGGCGATTGCTTGGCTCAATGCTGGCGCTCGGATTTAAACTTTCTGAAGAAGCCAACTTAAAAGCTTTGGCCAGTGAGATAGTTAAGTCCAGCGAGATTGAAGGTGAGAAGCTCAATCCCGAAGCCGTCAGGTCGTCAATCGCACGCCGCCTAGGGGTGAGTGACAACAACCCAGTGAAGTCGGACAAAAACACCGACGGCGTGGTCGAGATGGTGCTTGATGCTACATTGAAGTATCAAGACCCGCTATCTGAGACGCGTTTGTTCGGTTGGCATGCCGCCTTATTCCCTACGGGCTATAGCGGTATGCACAAAATCAATGTTGCAGCTTATCGATCTGACGTTGAAGGCCCGATGCAAGTGGTGTCTGGCGGTATAGGACATGAAAAGATACATTACGAAGCGCCGCCCGCTGATCGACTTCAAAACGAGATGGCAGAATTTCTAGCATGGCTTAATTCAGACCCAGATTGTGACCCTGTTTTAAAAGCAGGGTTGGCGCATTTATGGTTTGTGACCTTGCATCCTTTCGAGGATGGTAATGGCCGCGTAGGTCGCGCTGTGTGTGATCTGGCGCTATCGCTAGCAGATGGCTCGCCACAACGGTTTTATAGCTTGTCAGCACAAATGCTAAAAGAGCGTAACGACTACTACAATAGCCTTGAACGCGCACAAAAGGGCGACCTTGATGCAACAGCATGGCTAGAATGGTTTTTAGCTTGCCTACTTCGCGCTGTTCAGACTGCAAATGAAGAAATCAAAGGAATGCTGTACCTTGCTTCATTGAGTCAGCGTGCTAAAGGAGGAAGCTTGAATCCGCGTCAAATGCTGATGATGAATGTTTTGATGCACGGTTTTGAGGGCAAATTGACTACTGGTAAGTGGGCGGCACTTGCTAAATGCTCAACCGATACAGCGTTGAGGGATATAGAGGCTCTAGTAGAGCTTGGCGCGTTTAAGGTGATGGGAACGTCTAGGCGCGATAGCTACTATGTACCAGCTTGGATGTAAATTGCCAAGAATCGCCATCAAAACTCCACCACAAAGTTCCGCATGGGCGCTTTAGTCTGTTGGTGTGCTGCAAAGCAACGCCTTGCATCAATGCTGCAAAATTGAATGCTCTAACAAGCTAGGAGTTTCCATGTTTTTTGTCATAAACAGAATTTGCATGGAAACTCCATGTGCCAAGCCTGTATAATTTGGTTAAAGACCTGCGTGAGACCGCAGCTGATTAAATCTAATTTCACTCATCAAAATCTCTAAATAAGGCTGTAAGAGTTTTGCTACTAATTATCTTCGATTCTTCGAAACCAGCCTCGTCTGTCTGTTTTGCATAAAAATCTCGCGCTTCGGCGCACGGATAGTCGAATTCGGCATTCGGATCTTGCAATTGTTTTGGTCTAGCTTTTAAATCGTTTAATTTAGTCAATTTTTTGTACCCTCAAATAACCTGCATTTAGACGCCTACATTTATCGCACTGGGTTTAACATAATCAGCACAAAGGGGATTTCTATTCAGTGTGATTTTCGCATAATTTTATAGAGAAGTCTTATCCCAGTGACTAACGACTGCTTTTTAGTCAGCTAATTTATAGGTCATGGGGCAACAACCGGCCAAGAGCAGTCGTTTAGATCCAGTGAATACATTTTAGTGATTAGCCTGTCAGTAGCTGCCGTGACATCGGCTGCAAATTTCTCAACTAGCCCCAAGCATTACTTTTTATTGAACAAAGCATGCTTGTTTTAGGGGTCAGATGTGAGCATAAACTCACTAATGTAGTTCAATATTTTTATTGATGTTATAGTTAAATAATCAGCAGAAAACCTCTAAAACTTTCAATTGCAATTAATCTCCGTGGCCAATGAAAATTCAACAAAAAACTTTCCACATTGATTCTAAGGGTAATATATCCGATAGGCTTGATATTCATGAAGCTACTAGAATTGACATTGCCCAGTTTGACCATTTTTCAAGCAATCGTAAACAGCGTAGGGATTCCCAGTCATTAGTCGCGAGGGAATTGCTTGAGAGTTCTCTACAAAGATATTTCCCACAAAGCCTTAATAGTTCTTGGGCATTCAATAAATCTGAAGCTGGCAAACCATTTCTAAGTGGTAAAGATGTGCCATCAATAAGTATTTCACATAGCGACGATTGGTGTGCCTGTGCAGTTAGTACGGCATCCTCTGTTGGAATAGATGTCGAAGTAATTCGGCATCAAGATTGGGAATCGTATTGTAAATTAGTGTTTCATCCAGAAGAGACTAAATGGATCCTTGCAGCTTCAGATAGAGAGCGTGATATCCATGGCTTAATTTGCTGGTGCCGAAAAGAGGCTATTGTAAAAGCTTTGGGCGTTAGTCTTTCAGACGTGATATCAACGATAGCAATTTCTGCTGAAGGTGAGTTGATTGCACTTCCAAAAGAGTTCGGTGAGCTCTCAGATTGGCAGTTTTTTACGAAGGTGTATTCTGATAGATTGGTAATTGCTGTTGCATGGAAAAATTAGTTTGAATTGATTCAATTTAACGCTATTTGTAAAAGTAAATTAACTTAGAATATCTGCCTTAAGCACCATGTTAATATGGCGTTTTAAAGAAACAATAAAAGTTAGAAGGCTATATTTAGAGGACCGAGGTTTTACTTGCTGTGTGATTATATAAAATTTTAGAGATTGCCGAATGATTTTAGTTACCGGGGGTGCAGGATATATTGGCAGCCATACATGTGTTACCTTGCTGCAAGCAGGTTATGAAGTGTTGGTGTTAGATAATCTTTGTAATAGTAAAAAAGAGTCGCTGCGTCGCGTGGAAATCATCACTGGAAAAAAAATACATTTTGCTCATGTTGATCTACGAGATTTGCCCACATTGCGCAAGATTTTTAGCCAATATTTTATTGATGGTGTTATTCATTTTGCAGCATTGAAATCAATCAGTGAATCGATTAGCTACCCGTTAAAATATTACGATAACAATGTGGCAGGCAGTGTGGCCCTACTTAAAGTGATGGCTGAATTTGAAGTGAGGGCGCTGGTTTTTAGCTCTAGTGCGGCGGTATATGGGGCTGCTACAGATTCCCCAATTCCAGAAAACTCTCCCTTAGAAGCTAGCAACCCTTATGGTCAATCTAAGCTTATGATAGAACAGATATTAATGGATACTGCATCAGCTAATAAATCATGGAGCATAGCGCTTCTACGTTATTTTAATCCTATAGGTGCGCACACCAGTGGCCAAATAGGGGAGAGCGCTAATGATGTGACTAGTAACTTAATGCCAAACATATGTCGGGTAGCAGAAGGCAGTAAGAAACAATTAGAAGTATATGGCAATGATTATCCGACAATTGACGGCACAGGTATCCGTGATTACATACATGTGATGGATTTAGCTGAAGGTCACGTGCGTGCTTTAGAATGGTTAAAAAATAATACTGGCGCACATGTATTTAACTTGGGTACAGGCCGTGGGTTTAGTGTTTTAGAAATAGTGAAAAAATTTGAGCAAGTCTCAGGGGTCAGCATTCCATATAAAATATCCCAAAGAAGACTTGGAGATTTGCCAGTTATATATGCCGACACCTCTAAAGCAGAAAAAGAATTAGGATGGAAATCAGAGCTTGGTATTCAAGCCATGTGCAAAGATGCTTGGAATTGGCAAGAGCAGAATCCGCTGGGTTATAGGGATTAAAAATGATAGGTACATTTAAAAAAAATACTGAGACCGCCAAGATTTTAAAGCCTGCTACCACACATTGGATAGCATCCATTGTGCGCTGGACAGTTTGGAAAAACGGTGCTGAAAATAGCGCTTTACCTGATGTTAGTTTTGTGGAAACCACTTTGCGTAGAAAGCTGAGTTCATTAGCAAAAATGTCACTCAAAGTGGCTAATGACTGTTCTGGAGACATTCCATGTGTTCACCTCGTGTACGCATCGCGCCATGGGGACTTAAATCGAACAACGGCAATGCTGGGTGATTTGGCAGATGAAGAGCCATTGTCACCCACAGCATTTAGCATGTCTGTGCTAAATGCATTTGCGGGTGTATATTCAATATTAAAAAATGAGCAATTGCCTTCTATTTCGCTGTCTGCAGGAGAGTCTAGTTTTGGCTTTGGGCTGTTAGAAGCTTGTTTACAGCTAGCAAGCAATCCAGAAACACCTGTCCTCTTTGTTTATTCAGACGAGCCAGCACCATCTATTTATGGTGTTTCAAAAGAAGAGTTTGATTCCCATGCAATCGCTATACTGCTTTCAAGCGAAGCCTTAATAAAAGTGGCTTGTGAAATGACCAGTTCTGAGAAAGTTGCTTCTGAAGCTTCTTGTAATCTAAATGCACAATCATACGCATTTCTTGATTGTTTAAATGGAAAAAATAGTCAATGGCAAGGTGAAGGCAGAATTTGGACTTGGAATCAAATTGAAAATTAAAGTCAATTATTATTGGAGGCTATTCGCAACTGGCGGCTGTTTTATTGTTTTTAGTTTTGGCGCATTGATTCTTTCGGCGATTGTTTTTCCTCTGATGCAGATTGTTTCTGGACCAAAAAAAGCGAAGCGTGCTCGATGGGTTATTAGTAAAGTTTTTGGACTTTTTTTATGGCTAATGCAGGCAACAGGCATTATGCGGCTAGAAGTTATTGGCGGCGACAAATTACAATCTTGCCGTAATGTTTTAGTGCTTGCCAATCATCCAACCTTAATTGATGTGGTTGCGCTTGTTTCATTAATGCCAACGGCTAGTTGTGTGGTTAAGCAAGCTTTGTGGCACAACCCTTTTATGTGGGGGGTAGTGCGCGCAGCTAATTACATTAGCAATGATGAGCCTGATGCTTTGGTTAAGGACTGTGCAAAAGACATTAGTACGGGCCAGCCATTACTTATTTTTCCAGAGGGCACAAGAAGCGTGCCAGGAAAACCTCTCAAGTTTAAACGTGGGGCGGCTTACATGATGCTCAGTAGTAATGTATCAATTTTACCAGTTATTATTAGCTGTAGACCATCAACTTTAACGAAAGGTGAAAAGTGGTATAAAATACCAAAACAACAGTTTCACCTTAAAATTGAAGTTAATAATGAGATTGCGCTTAATCAATTAGTAAGCTCAGAAGACCCTCCTACAATTGCAGCGCGAAAGCTTACGCTAGCGCTAGAAAAATACTTCACTCATGAACTTGCGAATCGTGAACTTGATATTCATGAAATTAGTAGCCATGAACTCAGTTACAAAGGAAATTAGCACTTATGGAAAATCTGCGCCTAGAAATCAAGAACCTTATTATCAATGCACTTGATTTAGAGGATACAAACCCCGAAGACATTATCGATGATGCGCCCTTATTTGAGGCTGAAGGACTTGGTTTAGACTCAATTGATGCGCTTGAAATAGGAGTAGCATTACGCAAGAAATATAATTTACAGATTGAAGCGAATAGTTCAGGAAATCGAGAGAATTTCCGTTCTATCAATACGCTTGTATATTATGTTCAAAGTCAGCTTTAATAAATAATATATAAAATAAAACAAACTAAATGGGAAACTGGGAAATGAATAACGAAGAAGTCTTGGGGAAACTGAAAACAATTTTTGCCGAAGCATTTGAAATTAATCCTGATTTGGTAAAAATGGAAACTCATCTTTTTGATGAGCTGGACTTGGATAGCATTGATGCTGTTGACTTGGCCATTAAGCTGCAAGCCATGACAGGTAAGCGTATCAAACCAGAAGATTTTAAATCTGTGCGTACTGTAGGTGATGTTGTTGGTGCCGCACAAGTTCTTTTGGCTGCGTAACTAGCTGTTTTTATGAAGGCGCTTACGTTCACTCAGATTCTGCTTTGGTTGGCGTATCCAGCAGTAATTTTCTTTGGCATCCAATTCTTACAGCCGCGTTATGTGGCCACACTGCTGGCATTGCTGTTAATTATTCGCTGGAGAAATGAGGCAAAAAGCCTTTTGGCTGGGATGTCTAGGGTATATTTGCTCGTTTTTGCTGTTTTACTCTCGGTAATAATGGTGACGACTATCACAAATAACGAAACGCTATTGCGGCTTTATCCTGCATTAGTCAGTTTTGGAATGCTCGTGAATTTTAGCTTTTCATTAAAATATCCACCTTCAATGATTGAGCGTTTTGCTCGACTGCATGAACCCAATTTGACTGCTTCAGGTGTTCGATATACCCGACAAGTGACACAAGTGTGGTGTGGTTTTTTTGTGTTGAATGGAGGTGTAGCAGTTTTCACCGCTTTGTATACAAGTCGCGAAATGTGGTCTTTATACAATGGCTTTATTGCTTACATTTTAATGGGTGCAATGTTTGCTGGTGAGTGGTTGATTCGTCGACGTATTCTTGTTAGGAATACAAAAAGCGGTTGAAATGACAACATTTATTCCACTTCATCTTTTAATGTCAAAAGGCCGATACGGAGCACATTCAGTTTGTCATAATGGTGAAGACTTTGTGAAGTGGCAAGCTTATTCAAAGAAAGTAGCCGCGTTAGCAAGTGGATTGAAATTACAGCCTGAAACTCGCTGGCTACTTACTAGTAATGACGCGCTTGATTTTTCTATTCAATTGTTAGCATTGTTACATGCAGGCAAACAGGTGATTATTCCACCAAATACCCAAACGGGTACATTGAAACAATTGGCTGAAGAGTTCGACGCCATAGTCAGTAATGAATTAGCTTCGTTAGACGTCAGTCTACCAGGCTTGCCCGTGCTAGACCCACAAGCTGCAATAATTGATCTTTACACCTCTGGCAGCACGGGAAAGCCAAAGCGGGTGCGCAAAACATTAGCACAATTTGAAGCTGAAATAGTGGTGCTAGAAGCACTCTGGGGCAATGCGCTGGCGGATTGTGCTGTTGTTGCTACCGTTCCACATCATCATATTTATGGACTAATTTTTAGAATACTTTGGCCGCTAAGCGCGGGTCGTTTATTTGACGTGGTTACTTGTGCGCATCCAGATATACTACAAGAGCGTCTTTCGAAATTTAAGAAAAGCGCGCTTATTTCTAGCCCAGCCCAACTTTCGCGCCTGCCTGAACTTGCAGCATTATCAACACTGATGGTAAACACTGATTTGATTTTTTCCTCGGGTGGTCCATTATGTATAAGCGCTGCGTCAGAGTTTCATCGAGAAATTGGTTTTGACCCTATAGAAATATTTGGCAGCACTGAGACTGGCGGTATTGCTTGGCGCAGGCAATGTGTTAATGATGCTTGGGAGCCGTTGCCAGGCGTGGTTGTTCGTCGAGGTGATGAAGGTGCCGTGTTACTTACCTCTCCCTTCTTAGCTGACATGACAGCCCTATCTATGGATGACGGCGTTGAACTTTTGCCAGATGGTAAGTTTAAGTTGCTTGGCAGGCTTGATCGGGTCGTGAAAATCGAAGAAAAACGATTGTCCTTGCCTGAAATGGAGTCTCTACTTACTACACATTCATGGGTAAATGCAGCGGCTGCAACATCGTTGAGTGGGCGTAGGCAACGTGTCGGCATGGTGGTTGAATTGTCGATAGAGGGCCTTCAGCAACTTGCGCGTCATGGTCGACGCCACGTCAGCCAGCAGCTTAAGCAGCATCTTAGTGAGCGGTTTGAACCAGTGTTATTACCCAAGCAGTGGCGATTTTTGGAGCAGATGCCAATCAATGCACAAGGGAAATTAACCGTCGCGACTATTTCTGGACTTTTTACATCTGAAGAGAATAGTCATGTTGCATCCTAATGTGCTTGCGGTACATCGGGCAAGTGACAATGAAAATCAAGTAGGCCTTGATTTACACATTCCAACTGAGCTTGGTTATTTCCCTGGGCATTTTCCAAATCTACCTGTGTTACCTGGTGTCGTGCAGATTGATTGGTCGGTGCGTTATGCGCGTCAGTACTTTGCTTTGAATGGCGGCTTTACTGCATTAGAACACATTAAGTTTCAGTCACTAGTGTTGCCAGATGCAAAGCTTGAACTCTTGCTTAATTGGGATGGGCAAAAAAATCAGCTTGAATTTTCATACACTACTAGTGAACGTAAATATTCGTCTGGACGCATAGCATTTGGCGGTGCGGTATGAACTACAAGCCATGTATTCTTATTCCAATTTACAACCATAAAGACACTATTCGCACGATGGTGGAGAAATTGGCTGGTCACCAATTAAAGATTTTTATCGTGGATGATGGTAGTGATATTGCTACGCAGCAGGTGTTGAGTGCGCTGGCTTCCGACTACCCAATGATTAATCTTCATCGCTTAGCGCAAAACGGCGGAAAAGGTGCGGCTGTGATGCGCGGCATGCGCGAAGCCTATCAAGCTGGCTTTAGTCATGCCTTGCAGATTGATGCCGATGGGCAGCATGATACGCAAGATGTTCAGCAGTTTATTGAGAGTGGCAATAGCAACCCACTGGCGATTATTTGCGGGCAGCCACGGTATGATGCCTCTGTACCAAAAGGGCGATTGTATGGTCGCTATATCACGCATTTCTGGGTGCGCATAGAAACACTATCATCAGCGATTGGTGACTCTATGTGTGGTTTTCGCTTGTACCCATTAAAATCGACTTGCGACCTCATTAATAGCGTGAAACTTCCAGAACGCATGGATTTTGACATTGAAATTCTTGTTAGATTAGCTTGGCGTGGATTGGCATTTAAACACATAGCGACTCAAGTGATTTATCCGCCTGACGGCTTATCTCACTTTAATATGCTGCGCGATAATGTACGCATCACGAAAATGCACACCCGTCTTTTCTTCGGCATGTTGCTTCGCTTACCTTTGTTTTTGTGGAGAAAAATACCCAAGCAAAAGGCTGAGGATGATCACTGGTCTCAATTGTCCGAACGCGGCGGTAGTTTAGGTCTGCGCATCATTTTTACTTGCTACAGATTACTAGGTGAGCGTGCTGCAATGCTTTTGCTTTATCCAGTAGTTGGGTATTTTTTTCTGACTGGAAAAAAAGCGCGAGTCGCTTCACTTGAATATTTACAAAGAATTAGCACTAAGCTGGGTGAATCTAAGGTTCAAGCAAATTGGCGAGGTAGTTTTCGCCACATGCTAGCTTTTGCCCAGTCTGGGCTTGATAAACTATCTGCGTGGATGGGTGGCTTTGACAATAATCGTGTTGCGTTTCCAAATCGAGAAGAATTCGATCAGTTACTTAGCTCAGGTCAAGGCGCTTTACTCATCGCCTCGCATCTTGGCAGCATTGAAATGACGCGTGCATTAGCCACCAGCAGCCAGCGCGCTATTGTTAATGCGGTTGTTTATACAGAGCATGCGCAGAAATTTAACCACACACTCCAGCAGGCAAATGCGGAGTTTGGTGTTAATCTGATTCAAGTTTCGCATTTTGGGCCAGACACTGCGATATTGTTTAAAGATAAAATTGATAAAGGCGAGTTTATTGTGATTGTCGGTGATCGCACACCGCCAGCAGAAAATGGGCGCGTGTCTCAAGCTGAATTTTTAGGAAATTCTGCACCGTTTGCCCAAGGCCCGTGGATACTGGCTAGTTTGTTAGAATGCCCTGTTTATCTCTTCTTTTGTTTGCGTGACAAAAAAGATTATCACATTCACTTTGAATCGTTCGCAGAACGTATTGAGCTGCCTAGAGGTGATCGCCAAGCGCGATTGCAAGCTTATGTTAAACAATACGCTGCACGGCTTGAAGCCTATTGTTTAAGCGCTCCGTATCAATGGTTTAATTTTTATGATTTTTGGCAGCAAGACGCTGCATCTAAATAACACAAGGTTTAAAAATGCAATCAAGTTCTTTATCAAATAAGCTACAACAAGCCAATAGCATTGAAATTGGCTCAGGTCGTCTCAGTATTGAAGATGTACTCAGTGTGGCCAAAAATAATCATAAGGATAGCCATGAGACTAGCCAAGGCGTATTGCTTTCTAATGATCCTGAGTTTGCCCGACGTATTAAAAGTGGCGCTGCATTTTTAGAGCGTATTCTTGCTAACAATGGCGTGGTTTATGGGGTCAATACAGGCTATGGCGATTCTTGCACGGTCACCGTGCCGGCTCATCTGGTGGCGGAGTTGCCATTGCACTTAACGCGGTATCATGGCTGTGGTCTTGGAGAATATCTCAATGATGAAGAAACTTTAGCGGTACTGGTTTGCCGCATTAACTCATTAGCGCAAGGCTATTCTGGCGTGCGCTGGGAGTTGTTAGAGCAGTTAGCGGCACTGATTAATCATCGCATACTGCCTAACATACCTTCAGAAGGTTCGGTTGGCGCTAGTGGCGATTTAACGCCTTTATCTTATGTGGCGGCTGCATTGATTGGCGAGCGTGAAGTGCGCTACGAAGGCACACTTAGCCCAGCAGCGGATGTGCTTGCTAAGCTTGGATTGGCACCGCTTAAATTAGCGCCCAAAGAAGGTTTGGCGATTATGAACGGCACTGCGGTAATGACTGGCTTAGCCTGCCTAGCTTGGCAACGTGCTGATTACCTATCAAAACTGTGTTGCCGCTTGACGGCCTTGGCTTCTATTGCCTTGCGTGGCAATCGTGGGCATTTTGACCCACGTTTATTTGCGCTTAAGCCACATGCAGGGCAGAACGAAGCGGCGGCATGGATTCACGATGATTTATGTGGGAATGACGATGAAGTCATCAGGCTACAAGACCGTTATTCAATTCGCTGCGCACCGCATGTAATAGGCGTTACGCGCGACGCGCTCACTTGGATGCGACGTGACATTGAGAATGAGCTGAATAGCGCTAACGACAATCCATTGATTGATGGGGATAACGAGCTAGTTTTACATGGTGGACATTTCTACGGCGGCCATATTGCTTTTGCCATGGATTCACTTAAAACGGCGGTAGCAAATCTAGCGGATTTGATGGATCGTCAACTTGCTCTGCTTGTGGATAGTAAATATAACCACGGATTGCCACAGAATTTATCAGGTAGTTGTGGTGAACGCGCATCAATTAATCATGGTTTCAAAGCAGTGCAGATTGGCGTATCTGCATGGACGGCTGAAGCACTTAAGCTAACCATGCCAGCCAGTGTATTTTCTCGCTCAACTGAATGTCACAATCAAGATAAAGTGAGCATGGGTACGATTGCAGCGCGAGATTGCCTGCGCGTATTAGAACTTACCGAGCAAGTGGCAGCGGCGATGATGATGGCGACAGTGCAAGGTGTAACGTTACGCCAAAACATGGCAGATGCGACATCAACTTCATTGCCTGAAGCGGTGATTGATTTTATGAAAAATGTAGGTGAGCACACTGCATTTCTTGATGAAGACCGCCCATTGGAAGCCGAGTTGCGGGCGATGACACATTTAATTCGAGATGGTCATTGGGAGCTTTACCCGCATGGCTAAATTAACTGCCGCTATTAATATTGAGGTGCCTTTTCATGATGTTGATGCGATGAATGTCGCTTGGCATGGGCACTATGTTAAATATTTTGAAATAGCACGCTGTGCGCTGCTACGATTGTTTGACTATGATTATCCTGAGATGAAAGCTTCTGGTTATTTATGGCCAGTGGTTGAATGTCATCTCAAGTACGTTCGCCCAGCCCTTTACGATCAACAGTTGCGTGTAGAAGCAACGCTGCTAGAGTATGAAAATCGCATCAAAGTAGGATATGAGATTTTTGATGTGAAGTCTGGTGAGCGCTTAACCAAGGGTCATACCGTACAAGTGGCTATTGATGCGATTACTCATGAACTGCAATATGTTTCCCCGCCTATTGTATTCACTAATTTGGAGCGAGTATGCAACGAATTGCTGTAACGCTAGCGCTGTGCTTTTTTGCAGCAGTTGTGCCTACAACCGCATTAAGCGCGGCAGAGGCGGATGCGCTGGATAAAATAAGCGAGAAAATTTCTCTGTACCCAGTCATTCGTGCTGAATTTACACAAACTAAGCGGATGCGGGCATTGAAGCGGCCACTGATTACAACGGGGCAATTTACATTTTCCAGCGTTGAAGGCGTGCTTTGGCAGATAGTTCAACCTTACCGCATTAGCTATATGCTGGGTGAAGATAAAATCGTTGAAACTGACGCGAATGGATTACGTAAAGAGAAAGGCTTACGTGAGGTAGCGGGGTTGGCGCAAGTTGGGCGTGTGTTCCGCGCCATGTTAGGTGCGAATGCATCAGCTTTACGTACATATTTTGACGTTGCTGTACAACATGATGCAAAACAAGGCGTTACCGACAAGTGGCAACTGATGCTTAAGCCACGGCAACAGCAGATTGCAAAATCTATTTCCTTAATTGAGCTTTCTGGTAGCCAATTTGTAGAAACCATTATTATTCATGAAGCAAGTGGTGACACTACTACGCTACGTTTTAAGAAAACACAGGGATTTCTTAAAGCAGATGGTGCGGCAACGTTAACTGATTCTGAATCACAACTATTTGGCAAGCCTACAGTAGGTGCCAGCATATTAAGTAAACCAGCCACACCATGAATGCAGTAAAGTTGCGCGCTTATTGTTGGCTATTGCTAGCACTTGGAGTTGCTGCTGTGTGCACCGCGCAGTTCTACAACAAGCTACCACTGCAAACAAACCTTCTTTCACTACTGCCGTCGACAGAACGTAATCCAGTTGCAGAAGTGGCCGTCAAAAAACTGGCCAACGTTGTAGAAAATCGCGCGGTTTTTCTCATTGGACATTCCTCAGCAGAATCAGCAACACAAGCCGCACGATACTTTGCTCTAAGCCTAGGCAAGTCTAAAACTTTCAAAAAAATAATTGCAGATATTCCTCCTGTCGAACCGAAACAACTTATAGAAGTTTATCTTCAGCATCAATTTAACCTGCTTTCAGAGGTGGATCGTGACTTACTAAATAGCGGAAAAATGAATCTCGATAATCGTTTGCAGCTAAAGTTGTATGCACCATTTCAGTTTGGCTTAACACTTTCACCTGCGGATGATCCATTTGGTTTCACCGATGCATGGATTGCAGGCCTGCCATTGAAAAATTTACAGCTTGAACCTGAAAATGGCATGCTTGTTACTCGTAGTATAGAGTTGAGTAGCGTTACAAAAAAACAGACTGAAATAACCTGGGCTTTTGTTTCAGCGGAATTACAAGGTTCGGCTTATGACAATAGTGTTCAGAAAAATGTTGTTGATGCGGTGGGCAATGCTGAAGAGGAGTTAAAGAAAAAGTACCCCGAAGTAGAAATCTTACGCACTGGTACAGTGTTTTATGCAGAGACTGCACGTGCAAATGCTGAGCATGAAGTTGATTTAATCGGCGCTGGATCATTAATCGGCATGTTGGCTTTGCTCTACCTAGTGTTTAGATCCATACGCCCATTGGCTCTTGGATTGCTATCCGTAGGGTTTGGTATTAGTGCGGCTGTGGCTGTGACTATTTTCGTCTATGGTGAAATACATCTTATCACACTTGTTTTTGGGGCTAGCTTAATCGGCGAGGCCATTGATTACGCGATTCAATATTTTGCTGCCCATCTTGGTGCGGGTAAGCATTGGGAGTCGATGTCTGGGCTAAAGCGCATTGCACCAGGGCTGACGATTGCACTCTCAACCAGCTTACTTGGTTATAGTGCATTGATGTTGGCGCCGTTCCCAGCACTCTCGCAAATTGGTTTATTCGCACTTGTTGGTTTGAGTGCTGCGTGCCTATCGGTGTTCTTGTTGCTACCAGCGCTTCTTGTTAAACCGAATAGCCGAGATCCAGAGGTCGCCGTTGCTGGGCCTAGATTTCTGCTGAATTGGTGGCAAGCTCATGTGGGTAAGCGAGAATGTTATGTCATTGCCGCGCTCATCTTGCTTGTGGCCGTTCCAGGATGGCTTCAGTTATACGGAGATGATGATGTGCATTTGCTGGTTGCAAGGCCAGCCTTGCTTGCAGCGCAGGAAGCTAAAATAAGGGAGCTGTCTGGCCTTGGAAACAGCAGCCAATTTTTCTTAATTGAAGGCAAAACCGCTGACGAGGTGTTGGTGAATGAGGAGAAATTAACAGCACGCCTTTCTAGGCTTATTGATACTGGCAAATTGACTAGCTATCAAGGCGTATCCAGTTTTGTACCTTCAATAGCAATGCAACAAAGGAACCACGAGCTATGGTCAGAAAAAGTTTTTGGCGACGTGAAATCTTTGACCGCAATGTTTGCAAGCACAGGTTTTAATAATGAAATAGTCACCAATCAAATAGCTGCATTTAAGACATCCGAAAACGATGCTCTAAAAATCGAAGACTGGCTTAAATCTCCAATTTCTGCCAGTACTCGTAATCTCTGGCTAGGTCAAACGGATCATGGCTTTGCAGCTATTGGATTGCCGCAGGGTTTGAAGGATTTAGCCAGTCTCAATCATGTTGCAACGGGGCTAGCAGGGGTTACATTTGTCGACAAGACTGGCAGTATTGGTCGCTTGCTTAAAAAATATCGTGAATGGGGTGGGTTATGGTTGTTAGGTGTTATTGCGCTAGTTTATGGTGTTTTATTTGTGCGCTATAAAGGCCGTCAGGCGGCGGTTATACTGGCGCCTACCTTACTTGCCATTGCACTCACGTTTGGCATATTTGGATATTTGCATAACCCTTTATCGTTATTTAATATCATGGCGCTCATGTTGGTAATAGGTGTTGGTGTGAATTATGCAATTTTTTTGCGTGAAGGTTTATGTAAAGGCGGAACTCATGCGGCGGCTTCGCTAGCAGGCGTATTGCTATCTGCTGGCACAACCTTACTCTCTTTTGGATTGCTGGCTTTTAGCTCAATGCCAGCACTTGCTAGTTTTGGCTTAACATTGTTGATTGGTGTGGGTATCGCGGTGCTGCTTGCGCCTATCGTACTTACTTTTGAGAGCTAATATGCACCATATTCATACAACATTAATATTTCCTCTGTTATTGGCTACAGCGTTATTGAGCACCTCTTGTATGAGACAAGACTCGCGTTGCACCAACTTAATGGGTAATGGACGCTATTGTTTACAAACAACGACAGTTATAGCGCCATTTGAAGTTCAGCAAAAAGTAGAAGCGACCATTAAAGGCCATCATGAAACAATGGTGACGGAAATTGAAGTGAGTGCTGAAGGGATGCAGATGATAGCACTCACCCCATTTGGGCATAAATCAGTACATGTGAGTTACAACAATGAAGGAGCAAAAGCTGTTGTTTCGCCTGATGAACGGCTTGATCCTACATTGATAATAGCAATGATACAATTGGCACTATGGCCTGTTGATAATGTGCGTAAAGGGCTAGAAGCACCCTTGCATTTGGAAGAGAGTGCGGGTAAAAGACGTTATTTGGACAATGATAAACTGGTGTTAGAAGTGCAATATGCGGATGTAATGACACCAACCAATAAGTTTCAACTTTCTTTTCCATCGGCTGGCCTGAATCTTGATGTTGAAACTTTACCTGAAGTAGAGCCTGTGCAATGAAACAACGATATTATTTGCATGAACTGGGCATAGTTAATGCGCTCGGCAGTGGTGTGGACGAAGTATCACAACGACTTTTTACGGGTGATACTAGCGGCATGGTGCTTGAAGAGGCCTTACTAATCAAGGGACAAGCGCGTGTTGGACGTGCTCGCGGTGAGTTGTCAATTGTGCCTCATGAGCTAATGAGTTTTAATTGCCGTAATAATCAATTATTACTGACCGCATTAGCACAGATTGAACATGCGGTTGAAGCAGCTATTACGCGTTATGGGCGCTCACGTGTTGGTGTGGTGCTGGGTTCAAGCACAACAGGCATGGCTGAAGCTGAAGTAGCTTTTTCTGCGCTTCGCCTGACAGGTTCGCTACCAGCGACCTACAGCTATATCCAGCAAGAAATTGGTATGCCAGCGGTTTTTTTGGCGAAATATCTAGCTCTAAACGGGCCTGCCTATACGGTTTGTACGGCTTGTACATCTAGTGCAAAGGCGTTTCTGTCTGCACGCAATTTATTGCGTCATGGCATCTGTGATGCTGTTATTGTTGGTGGTGTCGATTCCCTATGTCGCACAACTGTGAATGGTTTCGCATCGCTAGAATCAATTACGACAGAACTCACGAATCCGATGAGTTTAAATCGACGTGGTATTAATATTGGAGAAGGCGCAGCACTATTCTTGTTAAGTAAAGAGGAGGCTGCTATTGAATTGATGGGGATTGGCGAGAGTAGCGATGCTTATCACATGTCGGCACCCCATCCAGAAGGGCGGGGCGCAGAGCAGGCAATGCAATCAGCATTGAGCGATGCTGGAATTGTCGCAAATGCCGTTGGATATTTGAATCTGCATGCTACAGCGACACCCAAAAATGACGAAATGGAGAGTCGAGCGGTAGCCCGAGTCTTTCCTGATGGCATTGCATCTAGCGGCACTAAGCCGCTAACGGGACACACGCTGGGCGCAGCAGGCGCAACCGAGCTGGCTTTTTGTTTGCTGGCCTTACAAGCTAATCGATTGCCACCGCATATATGGGATGGAAAGGCAGACTCAAGCTTACCAACGCTCAATCTCGTGAACGCCGAACAGGCGTTTAAAAGCAATACGGCAAGTATATGTATGAGCAATTCTTTTGCTTTTGGTGGCAGCAATACTAGTTTAATTATTGGTGATAGCCGTTAAGGCAATAACAATGTTTAATCAATTACCTCATATTGAAGAAGTCTTGCAGCATCGTGGCAACATGCTTTTAATTGACCATTTAATTGAGTTCAATAATGAATCACTAATTGCAGAATATGCACCTCATAGTGACGCATGGTATGCAGATGATAAAGGTAGAATGCCTGCATGGATTGGCATTGAGCTGATGGCACAAGCGGTTGCTGCCCATGTGGGCATGTTGAAACTATATGCAGGAATGCCTCAAAAAAATGGTGTTTTAGTTGGCACTAGGCGTTATAGTTCAACAGAATCTAGTTTTGCTACGGGTGTGCCACTACATATACAAGTGACCGTCATTTATCAAGATATTAGCGGACTTGGTGCTTATGATTGCACTATAAACTGCGGTGGTAAAACTTTAGTAATAGCAACTCTCAAGGTATTTGAGCCAGATGATTTTCAAACATTTTTGCAAGAAAGTATTTCATGATAGCTCGCCGTGTATTAATTACTGGATCTAGCCGTGGTATTGGCCGAGCCATTGCTCTGCGTTTAGCTAGGGATGGCTTTGCTGTTACAGTACATTGCCGCAGTGGCCGTGCAGAAGCTGATGCCGTAGCGAATGAAATTATGCTTTCAAATGGTGTTGTCACAGTCCTTCAATTTGATGTGTGTGACAGAGACTCTTGCCGAGCGGCACTGGAATCTGATGTAGAGAAAAATGGTGCTTATTATGGCATTGTTTGCAATGCAGGCATCTCGCGCGATGCAGCTTTCCCAGCACTTTCTAATGAAGATTGGGATTTGGTTTTAGATACCAGCTTAAATGGATTTTTTAACGTGGTACATCCGCTGACTATGCCTATGTTACGTATGAAACAAGGCGGTAGAATCGTTACGCTGGCATCAGTTTCTGGTGTCATGGGCAATCGGGGGCAGGTGAATTACAGCGCAGCTAAGGCTGGTCTTATTGGTGCAACTAAGGCGCTTGCCGTTGAGTTGGCAAGTAGAAAAGTCACGGTTAATTGTATCGCACCTGGATTGATTGCAACTGATATGACAGACGACCTCCCACTAGAAGAAGCACTGAAAATGGTGCCTATGAATCGGGTTGGTCATGCCGATGAAGTAGCCGCCGCCGTTGCTTTTTTAATGTCAGATGAAGCATCATACATTACCCGCCAAGTGCTTGGTGTCAATGGAGGTATTGTTTAATGAAGAGGGTGGTTGTCACTGGTATGGCAGGCATCACCGCACTCGGTGATAATTGGGCCGATGTAAACGCTAATTTGCGTTCGAAATTAAATGGTGTTCGTGCTATGCCAGAATGGGACTATTTCGATGCGTTAAATACTAGGATTGGTGCGCCTATTGATAGCTTTGTAGTGCCAGAACATTACCCTCGCAAGATGCTACGTTCAATGGGACGCGTTGCCTTAATGGCGGTGCGAGCGAGTGAGTTAGCCTTAGCCGATGCTGGCTTGTTAGATAGCCCTGAAATTCGTGATGGTAGTATGGGTGTTGCTTATGGCTCATCTTCTGGCAGTGTGAATCCTGTGCAAATATTCGGTAATATGTTAAAAACGGGCTCAATGGAAGGCGTTACTTCAACAAGTTACATACAGATGATGCCTCATACTACGGCAGTTAATATTGGTGTTTTTTTTGGCTTACAGGGCAGAATTATTCCAACATCTAGTGCCTGCACCTCTGGTAGCCAAGGCATTGGATATGCTTATGAAACCATCCGCTTTGGCCGCCAAGTCATGATGCTTGCTGGTGGTGCTGAAGAAATATCAGGCCCAAGTTCCGCCGTGTTCGATACAATGTTTGCCACTAGTAGTCGTAATGACACGCCAAAAGAAACCCCACGCCCTTTTGATAAATATCGAGATGGGCTTGTAATTGGCGAGGGTGCAGCAACGCTGGTGCTAGAAGAGTATGAGCATGCAAAAGCGCGCGGAGCAAAAATTTATGCTGAAATTATTGGCTTTGCGTGTAATTCTGATGGAAGACATATTACTCAGCCAGAAACCAACACAATGGCAACTGCCATGCAGTTAGCACTTGATGATGCAAATTTACCACCGTCAGCCATAAGCTATGTGAGCGCACATGGCACCGCAACCGATAAAGGTGATATTGCCGAAAGTCACGCGACTGCAAGTATTTTTGGCAAGCACGTACCTATTAGCTCCATGAAAAGTTATTTAGGCCACACACTTGGCGCTTGCGGCGCAATTGAAGCATGGTGGGCGATTGAAATGATGCGTCTTGAATTATTTGCGCCTACGCTTAATCTTGAGAATCCAGACCCCGCATGTGCTGAGCTTGATTACATTATGGGTAATAACAGAAATATACAGTCGGAATATGTTATAAATAATAACTTTGCGTTCGGAGGTATAAATACATCAATCATTTTTAAAAAACTTAATTAAGAAGCTCTTGTTCAAATTTAATGCTTGGTGGCTTTGCAGTCGTTTTTTAAGCAGTTCAGCCAGGCTACTTATATATTAAGAAAACCTGTGTTTATAAACTTGTAGTTTCTTCAATACAGTGGGCTTTGTGTATCTTAACATTCACAAAACAGTACCCATTGCTTTTGGTAAAAAGCTAAAAGTGTTATTCTCTACACCTGAAATTGCTAATAATATTTAATAAACTAACGAAGGAGATTTAAATGAAATTTGTTAAAACCATTTTTTTAATTTGTATGACCATGCTTTCAATGTTGCTTTCGATAAATTCTTACGCAGCACGTTCAGCAGTTCCGCTAGTAAACCATGAAAAGATTCAGATTGTCACGGGCATTAATAAAGCACCTACAAGCGATTTAATTAAGCAAGCAATACGCGCTGGTGCTGCGGTTAGAGGTTGGAAAGTAGAAGAATCTGCGGAAGGCTCAATGTTAGCAACCATAGTAATACGCAAACATACAGCGGTAGTTCGAATTAATTATGACACAAGCAAGTATTCTATTCACTATAAAGACAGTGCCGTTTTAAAATACGAAGTTAATAATGGTCAGGCAATTATCCATCCGTTTTACAATAAATGGGTTGAGAATTTAAGAGATGATATTAACATTCAGCTACTTAAGCTCTAAATAATACTGCTACAGGCATTTATTTATGCGGCGAGTAGTCATTACAGGAATGGGCATCATATCCTGTATTGGTAACGATTTAGATGTGGTAGAGCAATCATTGCGTCTAGGTCGATCTGGCTTAAAGTACGTACAAGAATATGCTGATTTGGGTTTCCGAAGTTGCGTAGCTGGCATTCCTGATATTAGTGAAGAACCACCCATTGATCGAAAATTTCGCCGATTTATGGGTGATGCTTCTATTTACGCCTACCATGCGATGCGTCGCGCTATTGAAAACAGCCATTTGAGCGATGAAATACTCACTAGCCCACGTACTGGCTTAGTTGTGGGGTCTGGCGTTGGCTCACCCTTTGAACATGTAGCATCAATCGATGTGCTTAGAAAAAGTGGCTTAAGTAAAGTGCTGCCTTATGCAGTGCCACGGGTGATGGGCAGTACTACTTCTGCGTGCCTATCAACGGCTTTTGGTATGCACGGCACGAGCTGTTCTATGACATCTGCTTGCGCCACATCAGCACATTGTATTGGTTATGGCGCTGAGCTTATTCAATTTGGAAAGCAAGATGTGGTGATTGTAGGCGGCGCAGAAGAGGTGCGTTGGACATCAACGGTACTTTTTGATGCTATGGGTGCACTTTCAACCGACCGTAATGACGCCACAGCATCACGGCCATTCGATGTAAGTCGCGATGGTTTTGTAATTGCTGGGGGCGCAGGCATTCTTGTTCTTGAAGAATTAGAGCATGCACTTAAGCGTTGCGCGCATATTTATGCAGAAGTAATTGGCTACGGCACATGTTCAGATGGCTTAGATATGGTAACGCCCTCTAGCAATGGTTCTGCGCGTGCAATGCAGATAGCGTTAGATGAGGCTGGGGGAGGAGGTATAGATTATATTAATGCACATGCAACATCAACCAAATTGGGGGACGTGTGTGAGCTTGATGCTATACGTCAGGTATTTGGAGATGACCTACCTCTAATATCTTCAACAAAAGGCATGACAGGTCATCCCATAGCCGCCGCGGCGGTACATGAAGCTATATATACAATTTTAATGCTTAATAACAATTTTATTGCTGGTTGCACTAATATCGACAAAATAGACTCAATCGCAGCAGATTTTCCTATACTCACAAAAAGCATTGATCAAAAAATTAATACTGCTATGTCAAACAGCTTTGGCTTTGGAGGTACTAACGCAAGTCTGATTTTTCGCCGCATGTGATACTCCTCATTGAGTATCGTGATAGATTGTAAGCTTTTGCTAGACTAAGTCTGATGGGTTGTTAAATTGCCAATGGCTTAATGGCTACAGCATTGACCATCGTCTCTTCTCTTTTCTCAGGTACAGATAGGCCTATCCATTCAAAGAAGCCGATGTCTGGCCGACTCCACCATAAATAGGGCATAGAAACTCTTTCATTAGGCAGGCTGAATCCTGCCTCTCGAATGATGGCAAGATATTCTTCAGCCGTCTTTTGCACTTCCATTGGATGGCGAAAAAGTAATTTAATAGGCAATGAATGAATGTAGCGCTTTGTAGATTCAGCAAACAGAAGAACGCCTCCTGGTTTTAGAATGCGGAAGAACTCAGCTATGGCAGCTTCTTGCTCAACAATATGATGGAATGTTTGGTGGCAGAAAACAACATCAAACATAGCGTCTGGTAAGTCCATGCGAGCTGCATTCGCAGCGTGCAGTTTAACCTCACTGATACAATTCTTAGCAGCATCATTCGCACGTTGAAATAAATTTGGATCAGCATCAACGCCTAGAATGAACTCTGGTGAAAAGCGTTTAGATAACTCGTTAAATGAATGACCAAACCCGCAGCCAATATCAAGTATCCGAGAGTTATTTGGAATACTGTCGACTGGTATCATGCGTTTTAAATCATTGAGTGCGCGACTTAAAACACTTCTGCGCCAAGTAACTGTTTTTAAGAACCAGTTGCCAAATTTAGTTTCTTCAATAAATGGGGAGGATATATTCATATTTTTATTTAACTAATTAGAGTAATTAATGTTAGCTTGACCACAATGATGCTTTATTTAAGATTTATTTAATTGCCTAATGTAGGTCTTATTTAGTTGTTGAGCAAGTCGTCAGAATAATGCAAACATCAGAAATTTACTAGAATTATTACATAATCTAATCATCAATATTTTCAATAAAAGTAACAGAGGGTGATGGCTTTGTAGTTAAAGTTTCGCCGTCAGGCGAGCTCTTTTGGATCGGCAGCGGTAGGTAGGCCTTCGCAGTTGAAGGTCAGATATGGGTCGCCCTGAGCCTCATGACTAGTTTAAAAGTCATAATTTTCACTGTCTGCTTTTGATTTATGCAATCTAGATAGAATAAGCGCAAACTATTGATCCCTATATTTAGGAGATCATCATGGAAAACGCTACCGATTTACATCAACATGAGCCATGGAACAAAGGAAAGCTCATTGGGCAAAAGACACCGCTTAAACTAAAAGAAATCTGGGCAATTCGAATTAGATTAGAGCTGTCGCATCGAATACGCGACCTTGCACTTTTTAATCTCGCCATTGATAGCAAACTACGCGCTTGTGATTTAGTTAAGCTAAAAGTACGCGACATATCACATGGTGACCGCATCGCACCAAGAGCTATCGTCATGCAACAAAAGACAGGTCGCCCAGTGCAGTTTGAAATTACCGAGCCAACGCGTAAATCTGTGGCTGAGTGGCTTGAGTTAGCTAAGCTTAAATCTGATGATTATATCTTTCCAAGTAGAATTCATGATTCCCCACATTTATCGACTAGGCAATACGCCCGTATCGTTAATGCTTGGGTGGTTGAGATTGGTCTAGATCCAAGTGGCTATGGCACACATACTATGCGTAGAACCAAAGCCTCGCTAATCTACAGACGTACTAAAAACCTAAGAGCGGTGCAACTGTTATTAGGCCACACCAAACTTGAAAGTACAGTGCGTTATCTTGGTATTGAAGTCGATGATGCTTTGGAAATGGCAGAGCAGACGGAAATTTAGAGAGTAGGGTGCGGCTAGTTAAAGCTAGTTGCACCTATTGTTGTAATATTGATTTAATGATGAATCCAATCAATCACTTTAAGCCCTGAGATGCGATTAAATTCTTTCGTGTTGTTTGTGACCAGTGTCAAATTTAAGCTTAAGGCATGCGCAGCTATCATGTTATCTAATGCGCCAATCGGCGTACCTTGTTTTTCTAAAGATGCTCGCACTGCGCCATAAACCAAAGCGGCAGCTTCATCAAAATCAGCCACTTCCAATGGCAAAATAAACTCATCAAGCGCAGCTTGATTTTTTTCTTGAAACTGACTTTTAGCAACGCTGTAGCGCAGCTCGGCTAGCGTGACCGAAGAAATACAAATATCACCCACTTGATAGGCGCCGAACTTTTGCAGAATATCTGCAGGCTTTTGTTTAATAATGGCGATACAGATATTAGTGTCCAACATCAGCTTCATACAAACAAATCCTCACGACTTTGCTGTTCTGGTTGATTGCGGTTATCCATAAAATCGCTACTGAATTTATCTAAGCTAGCTGCCAACACATCCCATGAATGATTGGCTGGAATGAGTACTACAGTATTGCCTGAGCGCTTAATGATGACTTCATCACCCTCAAATCGAAACTCTTTGGGCAAGCGCACCGCTTGGCTTTGTCCATTTTGAAATAGTTTAGCTGTTTTCATGATAAGCTCCTTGAATATATATTTAAAGTATATATAATAAATCAGAGTTGTCAATATGAATTTTAAGCTTATCAAGATTAAAATTAAGATGGTCTGCTTTATGGGCTTATAAATATTACTTGAATTGGCAATTTTCGGCCAAAAGCTGACTTCCGAAGTCAATATCAAGCTGGTTATTTCAAATCAAATTACAACATCATTTATGTTTATCAAAAGCCTTTACTTTGATATTGTCGTGGATTCATCCTTGAAGTGCAGCGCTTTATAAATTAAATTTGGGCAAGTAAACACAACTGTTCCACTTTAACTTTCTTTTAACTAGCGAATAAACGACGCTGCCAAAAACATTACTTCACTTAACCAAACACATCAATATACGATTAGTTTAGAAATGGGAACCACCATAATACACAGTCAAATAGCCCGCGCAATAGGCTAAACAGTTTCAACCGTTTGGTGAGGAATCACTCGCAACGCAGGCTTACGCGGCTGTCGCTTCAAACAAGACCAAGACAAAGCCACACAACGCCAGCTTATTGCGGGACACCTTCGCTAGTCATATCGCCTCACCACCATAGCCTACATTGACACCTCATTGCTAGCTCTGGAGTCCTAAGCAAGTGCATAGCGGCTTAACAACTAAGTACTAGGCTGAGGTGCCTAGCCATGAATGGATTTACCAACATATTTATCGAGACAAACGTGCAGGCTGCAATTTGCATACATATTTGCGTTGCAAAAAAACCTATCGCAAACGCGGCCTAGCGGGTAATAATCGGAGTGGGCAAATTCCTGACAAAACCAGCATACACCCGCAGCCTATTCAGATTTAGCAAGTTCAACACCATGGCGACATTGAGGGTAACACGTTCATTAGTTGTCATCACAAAGGCGTGGTGCTGTCCTTGCTTGAGCGTAAAAGCCTTTATGTGTGTTTGAAATCTTGGTGCGTCGAACCGCGTACACGACTGTTGCAGCTAGTGTACTTGCTTAAATGGGCATGAGGCCTAGCTCCATTACCTTTGATAATGGCAAAAAATTTACCTTGCTTCAAGTCATGGCGTCCGGAAAAGGGACGGATATTTACTTTGCAGATGTGTATCAATCAAACCAGCGCGCAAAAAATGAAAATTGTATTGGCTTAATTCGCCGGCTTTAACCTAAGTCTAAGCGTTTGGATAAGATTGACCCTGCCTACGTGAAAAAAATCGCCCGCGATTTAAATGCATGACCGAGAAAATCTCTTGCAGGCACTACTTGGGCAACATTCTTATATAACTTTTGTGCAACATTTGCTTTTGTAGACTCCAGACTAATATTAACATCATTTAACAAACTATTTCACGAGTCGCAATTAGCATACTTTTTATAATCAATAAATCACGTTCATAAATTGTGAATCACCTAATCAGTTAGTAGCTTAATTTTTGGTATTTGCCTGAATATTGCAAAGTATTGAAACCAGAGTAGCATTTATATAGCCAATACACGCCCCTAAAACTATACAAAAACTTATTGCCAAAATAGCATTTTGAAATGAAAGCGATAATAGAATTTCCTGATTAAACATTCCAGGCACACTCAGAAATGCCCATATTGACGCATAGCCATAAATCATAGCGGGAGTTACAGATAGGCTTGTATAAACACTAAGTCTTGACAAAAGTGCTATCACAGTTGCAATTAAAATTGGTGCCCACAATTGGCTTAATATTTCACCAGACAAAGGATTATTCATCACAATTAGTGCAGATATCCACGCGGAAAATGCACCTATGCCCAAGTGCATTATCACTGAATAAAATGCCTGATTTTTATTTATGCCGCCATCCATGTGGAAAAAACATGCCCATGTGATAAAAATTGGCCATGCTGGTATAAAAGGTAGGTAGCCCAAAATAAAAAGAGTTATTGCGGTAAGTATAAATCCAGAAAAAGTAACTGCATTGATGGGTTTCATAGTGGCTCCTTATGTCGATTAGGTTGTTTTTATATACTCTCTGAACTTGCTAGCTAAGTTCAGTCTGTATTGGGCTAGTACCATTCCAATGGCGCTTACTATAAGTAGCCAGTCTATATGGAAACGCGTAGTGTCATAGCCTGCAGGCTTTTGATCTTGCATGGCTTTGATAAGACTTTCGGAATCAGTCGCCCTTTTGTATTCAGCCCCAATTTCTTTGGAGAGTTCTTGTAGATAGGCGCTATCGAGTTTCGATAAATATCGTTCATAATCATCCGATGCAATAGAGGCATCTCTTGTCCCGACAGAATCTTCCGAAATGACCTGAGATGGAGCCATAATCGAATTTGTATAGGCCCAATAACCAAGCACTTTATTATCACTGTCTAGTTTAGGTATAGGGAAAGGCTCATTTCCGCCAACACCTACAATAAGCCAGTCATTCCCACCCTGCCAAGTAGATAAGTCTGTTTTATTGGTGGCGTTTAATTTAGGTGCTTCATCGCCGTCAGTAAAAAAAACAACTTGTGCGGGCGCAGGTAGCGAACTCAATATTGCTGATACAGATTGCATGCCAAACCTAAGCCTACTATTCCCCCGCCATGCCATGCGCCAATCCAAATGCGCCACACTGTCTTGAATAGCATCATAATTTTCACAAATTTCGATTGGTGTAAATAAAAGTGCCACACTTTCTGCCGAAAATACGCTGAGGCTTACATTAGTGCCGCAAGGCAATGCAGCCAACGTGTTTTTAAGTATATGCCGTGTGTACGCCAATCGGCTTACTGGGTCGCCATTAATAGACATGTCGGCTGTATTCATGCTTTGTGTAACGTCAACTACAAATAAAAAATTATGCAGATCACGCTTTAGTGGAATAGTAGGGCGAAACAATGCCAATAGAAGCATTACAAGAGCCATGATCAACAGCAGACTATCCTGATTTTTTAAGAGTTGCTTCATGGTAAACCACTCGGAATATTGCCCATTACAATACCGAGTTCTTCCTGATCATTGTTAGCAATAGAATTTGCTGGTAAAAGTCTTAATACACGATCTAAGTTATATCTAGCATCTATAAACTGATTGTCTAAACGAAGCGATTGTTGATACGCCATCTTTGCCTGATTAATCAAATATTCAGCTTCATTATTAACCTTACTAGTCCCATCTGCATTGGCGTTATAGCTCACCATTAACCCTCGTATAAGGAATATGTTGCCCAAGTTATATTGCACTGCGGAAATTTGTGTTGGCGTTGCTGGCATTTCTAGTAATTGTCCAAATAACTGACTTGCATCTTGATACCTGCCGTTCTTAGCGAATTGATAAGCATTAGCAAATTTCACTTGAAATTTAAAGATGTCATTATTTACTTTGCTATTGGCGGTCACCGCTTTATTAAATTGTTCAATTTCATACAAATGCTTTCCAGCGGCCAAGGTTCCGCCAATGCCTAAAACCAACATAGCAATTAAAATGTGATTTTTATTGCGCACTTTTAACGATTTAATGATGACGGCCTCCAAGCATTGATGCTTAAAATTTTGATGAACAACAGCAAACTAATCAGTAACATGGCCAAGAGAATGAATAATGGGGAGTAATTTCGACCAGGGATTTTTTCAAAATACCGAATGGGATTTCGTTCGCGTAAATTAATATCCTGAATGGCAGATTGCAGTGTTTTAGGGTCTTCTGCTTCATAAGCCTGATACTTCGTTTTCAATGTTTGGAAAAATTTATGTAACTCAATCTCTGCCGGCTCTTCAAGGCCAGAAGTGCCAATATATTTTGGGTTGAATATGCTAATGCCGTTAGGCTGGCGCAATACAATCCAATATAAATTAACATGTTGTCTAGCGATCCAGTCACTGATTTTTTGTTTGGCTTTGGGTGAAATTAAACCAGCGCCGTCAGAGAGCAACACAATTGCCCGAGAACCAGAATCAGGCATTTTTTCAAACATTGCTACGCCAGTTGTCACTCCAGCACCTATATTGGTTTGCAGTAAGCCGGACCCGCCTGCCGCTGTAATCGCTGCATGTATCGCTTCTCGGCTTTGTGTGAGTGGAAACACATGCATGGCAGAATTACTAAATGTCACGACTCCCACCATATCGTCTTTTCTTGCATCTACAAATTGCGTGATTAGTCGTTTAGCAGCACCAGATTTAGTTTCTCCTACACGGCCCTCAATGCCAGCCCCTGCAAATGGATCATCCATGCTGGCACTACGATCAATAACAAGTACAACCTGCGCGCCCTTGCCAATACGCTCAATTTGGGTAATGCTGCCTTGTGGTGCTGCAAGAGCGAGCACCATACAAGCAATAATGGCTACGGATAAATATCGCAATAACAAACTCGCAATGTCCGAAACCCTGTCTTCGGGGACAAGTGCTATCCAACTATAAACACGGCCCTCTTGGCGATTCAACCATAGTGGTACCAAGCACAAGGGGAGTATTGTTAGCATCCAAGGTTCAGCAAAACTCATGCGACATTTCTTTCGCAGTGTCGGCACTGGGTGCAAAAATGCATGAGATCAAACATGGTAACTGATGTTTTATCGCTGACCTTCACTGCGAACAGTACATGGTTTGACGCGTTAAAGAACTGAGCTATTTCCTGTTTAATATTGGCAAATGACGGATGTCTTTTTACAAAAAGATCAATATCTGTAGCAAACAAATTCTGCCCGAATGTTTGATTAAAGGCATGGTGAATGCTAGTAGTAGCTTGTCGTATGGCGGCACTATCTTCAGTATTGTCAGTGTCAGCAAAGTTATTTATTTTTCGATAACTCATGGCAAACGGGCCACCCATGCCAGGGAACCATGCATTATCGGCATTAATGTAAATTAAGCCAAATGTAGCCAGCATTGTGAGCAGAAGGAAAGTACCAAATACGTATTTAGTGATCGTCGTTTCTACCAACAGTGGCCCACGATAGGGGCTCATGTCTTGCTCAATATAAACCTCATTATTGACCGCTAATGGCGATACCCGAAAGATCCATTGTGGAATATGGACTTTGAAAGACTTTCCAGCATGCGTATAAATCAATGGATGTTTTACAATCTTTAGCTTCACCACATTTGGGGCACTGGTAAAGAGTTGATATTTGAGTTGCAATTGATAATGGGTAGATTTCGCTGTTTGCTTTTCAGTCACCTTCACTGAACTTAATTCAAAACCCTTTTGCTGCAAGCCTTTGGCTGGAATGGATGATTTTAAAAGCTTGTATGGCGTTTTTATTTCTAATTCGATTATTCTGGTAAATATGTCACCCACTACATAACCAATTTGTTTTTTAGGATTTTGAATATGAAGTTCATAATATTCGGCAGCAGTACATACAAGAGCCCATGTCGTGAGAACAAAAACTAAAAGTGGTTTTAAAAAATTAATATTCATAGCGCAGAAAATTGATAAAAGTATTCAGAAATAGCTTCAACATCAAAGCCATTTTCCACAAAGTGTGGAGGTGAATCATAGCGCATAAACAAACTTTCGATTTCTGCTTTACGTTGTGCGAACATGGCTTCAAAGCGTTTTTTTAATTCTTTTCTGAAAAACAAAGTCCGTTGATGACCGGTTTCGGGATCAACAATAGTCGAAAAACCAAAGTTAGGAAGTGAGCGATGCTCATCTGCATCCCATAGTACGATAGGTATTACTTGGTGATTAGATAGCGTATTAAGTGCTGCTTCAATCGATTCCAATGGCATATGGAAATCAGAAATAAGGAACACCAATCCTCTTGCTTGACCAATAAATTGACTTACATCTAGCAGACCTTCTGAGCCAGCCGATCCAGGTTTGTAGTTTAGTAATCTTTCAGATAACTCATAGGCATCCTGCATGCGATAGCTGGATTTAGTCGACCAATCTTCACGCACGACCTCATCGAAACCGACAAGACCGAATGTATCCCCCGCTTGGTATGCGGAATAGGCAATCGATGCGGCAATTTGTGCAGCCAAAGCCAGTTTATTGAATTGCCCAGTGAATTGCATGGATCCAGATAAGTCACATACTGCATAAATGGGCGTTGCATTTTTCTGGTTAAATATCCTGACATGTACCTGTTCATTTGGATCACGAATCGTTTGGTTGATATCGATTCGCCTTGCATCAGGATAATCCACTAAAGGCACATTCCCTCTAAACTCGACGCCTAGCCCGCCCTGTTGACCGCGATGGTAACCAACGTGATAACTACGTGAGCGCCAGTTCACTTGGTAGGTAAAACTCTTTACAAAATCGGGAATCATGGCTCAGTATTTTAAGGAACTGCAACAGTACGAATGATGGCGGTCATTAACTCGCGTGTCAGAACGGTGCGGCGTGATTCGTACATCGAACTTAGGACTAATCGGTGAGATAAAGTCTCATGAAAAACAGTGTGAATGTCTTGAGGTAAGACCGCATTACGATTGGATAACCAGGCATTAACTCTGGCTGCTTTTAGCAACATAGCCATTCCTCTGGGGCTAGCGCCTGCATGGACAAGTCTATTGATATCAACACCATCAACTTTAATGCCATATTGTGCTGGCTTAATAGTCGCTTGCCATAAGTCCATTGCATAATTTTCAATCAATTCGCTCGATTGAATATGCGATTGCAGTAGGATACTAAAATCGTTAAGTTGATCAAATTCCAACACGCCAGGTTCCACTTGTGCTGTCAGGCTTTCTGTATCGTGAAATCTGGTATTAAATACTAACGACTTACGAATCTCTAAGTCTGACGGCACCATGATCGGTATTTCCATCATGAATCGATCACGGGCAGCAGAAGGAATCTCGAAAGTTTCTTCTTTTTCAACTTGGTTTCTATCTGCAAATACCAGCATATGCGGCAAATGATATTCTCGTTTGAAAGCATATAAACTGCGTTCAGCCATCACTCTTAGTAACAAAGAATGGACCTGCGGCCTAGCACGATTAATTTCATTAAAAAAGAAAACGGATAGGTTTTCGCCAGAACGCAATAAAGGCCCTGGATCAATTTGCGGCTTGCCTTCGATCCCTAAATGGGTGTGATAGATTAGATCGTTTGGCATCAGGTCTACAGTGCCTTCTACACGCTCATAACCTCCGCCTATGCCTCTTGTTACCGCTCTAAGTAAAGTGGTTTTGCCTACTCCAACGTCACCTTCTAAAAGCACATGGCCGCGCGCAAAGATTGCAATAATTATTAATCGAATAGCTGCTTCTTGACCAACGATTACTTTTTTAACTTCAGATTCAAGCTTGAGTGCCTGAATGCGCATTTCATTTAAATTAGCGTCTACTGCTTTAACTGCCGTATCCATAGATTTCCTTTACTAGTTCCATTTTTCATATCACGCTTTGCCTTGAATAACCATTTCAATGTATTCATCAGGGGTAATAGTCCCACCAAGATCATGTGCGATATGTTTATCGCGACTTGGTAGTGAATCCTGCAAATTATCAATGCGCTTCCATTGCGCTAGGGGTGTCTGGCAGTTGGCTTTAGGAATGTATTTGGAAGTCTCAACACGCTTGTATTTATGTATGTAACGAGTGCAATTAATGAAGACCTCTTCAATATTCACAATGACGACAAGTTCAGCACCAGGAAATTGAGACAGTAACGTGCTATCTGAGTCAACTATCGCTTCACCATGAATTCTCACGCGGTGGGGCGTCTCAAAATCTATAAACAACATGCCTACTTTTGGATAAGCTGTGATATTCCCAACAGATAGAAACATTCCATTTCCATCGTAACTCGGAAATGCAAGCGTTTTGCTATCCAAGACTTTAACAAATCCGATACTGCCACCTTTATATGAACAAGTTGGATAGCCACGGTGATCCACAGTACTTAAAAAGAACATATCTCTCGAGCTTATAAAACCACTATGTTCTTCCCCCAGTTCCTCATTCACAATATTGGATCGAACCGAATTAGCTAATTTTTCAGTTTCGAATTGCTGTTGCAACTCTATATGTTGTTTTCCGTATAAATTGCTCATAATTTTCAGTTTCCTTATCCGTTTATCGGATACTTAACAATTAACATTTGAATTTTTACCTAAACATATTAATAATAAGCATTATGTATAGTCAATGTATCTAGCATAATATTAAGTCCAATATTCGGATTACTTTTGGGGAAAATAATGAAAACTTCTAAGGTTAATGTCATCCCAACCAATAAAGCTTCTCAAGCTGCAGGTAGTTTGAATAGATCGTCAATACTGATCAACGCAATTGCCCGCGGTTCAAGGAAGGGAAGCTTACTAACTGAATTGGTTAGTAGAACCAGTTTGCCACGCCCAACCATTCACAGAGTTTTGGATATGTTGATTGAGATTGGCTGGGTTATTAGGGATGAATATACTTCACGTTTCAAATTAGGTCTAGATTTAGCAGGGATAGGTTATACAGCGATTACTCACAATCCACTTGAGAGGATTGCAAACTTAGAGCTAGGTAAACTAGCTGAAGATGTAAACCAAATTATATATTTAGGAGTTAGATCTGGACTAGATATGGTGTGTATTGGCAAGTATGAAAGTCAGGCTCAAATTATGGTCGGCAAGGGTTGGGTAGGCATGAGAGGCCCACTTGGCATGAGTCCTAGTTGCATGGGAATGTTCTCAAAAATGCCACAAGACGAAGTACAGGAAATTATTAAAGCTAATATTGCTCGTTATTACAGGATTGAAGGTTTCGATGAATTAGGCTTCCGTAGCTCATTTGAAGAATCAAATAAAAAAGGATACGGAATATATTCGAATATTCTTTTGGACCGAACAACGAGTGGCCTTGGAGTTGCGATAGTTGACAATTTTGGGTATCCAATAGCTTCAATAGGTACAACTTACATCACAAATTGGCTATCTGAAGAACAAAAAAAACATTGTATCGACAAACTCATGGCGGCGTCTGCTGCAATATCTTCGTCGTTATTTGTAAATCTAATTCTCCCAAAACAATAAAATTCATCTTGTTACACTCGAACTTAAAAATATAGTTTTAGCTAATTTAGATTCCGCTACAAATATGCCTCCAACACCTAAAATCAATGCACTGAGGTGGTAGCCTTCGAAATTTTCGCCTAAAATTGCGATAGAAAACAATGCACCGAATGCTGGTACTAACCTAGGGAAAAGACTTGCCCTAGCAGGTCCTATTATTGCAACACCTCTCATGTAAGCAAGCTGTGCAGTTAGAGTAGGTCCTAGAGTTACAAATAGCAAAATATAGAAACCTTGAAGCGATGGCCAATAAGCATAACCAGTTAGGATTTCTCCTACGGCTAGAGGCAATGAGGAAATTAATGCAGAAATTGGCATGTCAGAAAAGAAAAGGCTCACATAACTGTGAGCCTTACTATTTGGTGCGCCCAAAGAGATTCGAACTCCTGACCCCTTGGTTCGTAGCTCGCTACTTTTATTCTAAGTAATTGATTATATTTATTTTATTAACAGAACCCACATCCCCTTCAACTACTGTAATTTAATGTTTTTAACACCTCAGTTCCTTCAAACTTCCTTCGGGATAAATTGCGAACAGGTCAGTACTGTCTCGTGGGTCAAATTCAGATGCATACTTTTTATACTAGGTAAGTCAATATTTAATGCAATTTAACACTCAGCTTGACAACTACACTCAAAACCCAAAAATAGAATATTTGAAATAAAATAACCTACGCTGAGCCATAGTCCTTCAACTTAAGCATGCTGATTCTGTATGAATTATGCTCAATTATTTTTATTGATATAAATTATGTAAAAAAAATAATTGGGTATAATTGGTTAAATTGTATTGAATATTGAGCCACTTTTTTGCAGACATGCAGGATGCGCCAGATGCAAAGCAGCTAAGCCGCGATTAAATCTTGTTACCCAGCCCTTGCCTCGCCCTTTTAAATCAGTCCAGGCTTCTTCTATATCCCACGGACGGCGCTCTCCCAGTAGCTTTAATAAAGAGGCTGCTTGTATTAAATCTTTGGATGCCTTAGCCACAAAAGCGCCTTCTCGCTCTCCATAAATAATCAGTTTATGTAATGCGTATCTGGCGGGATGAGGAAGGTTGACTACAACCGCACCTTCTTTGTTAAACAGAACTGCGCGCTGAATTTGCTCCAGTGAAAACTCCATGAATTTTAACGGCTGAAGGCTTATGTTCAGCTTGGGGTGTTGATAAATGTCTTCAAATCCTCGATGCAAAGTTGTTAAAAAATCCAGTCGAAATGAAGGGTCTTTCGGACTCAAGTACGACGCCCCAGCCTTGCTGGACAAGCCCGATATTGGCAACAAGCCCATTCCCAAAGAATTGATTGCATCATGCGTATTAACCTCAATGTTTGACGGCAATACCAAAGAGATACTTTTTCCTGCGTGTGCAAAGTCAATGTCTTGGGTGCGCGAAGAATCGCCCCATTGCACGCCAAGCATGTTACCGTAAGCTTGAAATGCGTGCGTGCCGACCAGCACTCCGCCAGCACTAAAGAAGCCATACTCTGCCAACCTTGAAACAACTCGAATATGTTTGGGCAAAATCTCGCCACACCCAAGCGCCACGGCAGAGGCCGCCAATGGTTGCAACTGCGCTGAAATGGCAGAATCTAATTTTTTGGACATCAGCGACTTAACCTCATCACTATCAGGCCCTACAAACACTTGTTTTAGCTTGCCTGAAGGTTCTGTATATTGAAAATACCAGTATTTATGACCCTTGACCATCTTAAATGCAAATGCACCAGGCAAATCAGCGACTGAGCGGAAATGCTCAGTCGATAGCGCCACGTCAAGCAATTGGGCATAGGCCGTTTGTGCATTACTGGATAATTCAGAATAGAAAGTGGTCATAATGGTTATACTAACATTGGTTATGTTTTAGTATAACAGAAGGCTATACTAAGAAAAGTAAAATGTTAGTATAGCCACTTTAAGCTGTGCGGTAATAGCACAAAATAATCACCGCACAATAAGCGTCAATTAATATTGACAATGCCGTGATGGTAGGATGCTGCCTATCTTTTTTCATTTGATTAAAAACCTTACGTGATAATGCAGGCATCTTTTACGCTTTATTTTTCTCATCAAGATCTCTAAATAAGTCGGCTAAGGTTTGGCTGCTTATTATCTTCGATTCATCGAACTCACCTACTTGCTTTGCAAAAAATGCTCGAGCTTCGGTGCACGGATAGTCGAATTCGGCATTCGAGTCTTGCAATTGTTGTGGTTTAGCATTTAAATCGTTTAATTTAGTCAATTTTTTGCACCCTCAAATAACCTGCATTTAGACATCTACATCTATCGCACAGGGTTTAACATAATCAGCGCAAAGGGCATTTCTATTCAGTGTGATTTTTGCATAATTTTATAGAGAAGTCTTAACCCAGTGACTAACGACTGCTTTTTAGTCAACTAATTTAGAGGTCATGGGGCAAAAATCGGCC
>JANOHT010000220.1:0-4214 GCA_031406605.1 Methylotenera sp.
ATAACTTATGAAATGGGTGACACGTGAACGTCCGAAGATTGACCGTATTGCATGCCCTTGGTTGATTGCCAAATTTATCGATAAAGAACCTGAATTTTTATATGTGCCTAGCAGTGATGTTCTAAAAGTAGCAAATGAAACTGGCGCCATTCCTTACGATATTCCTAATGTTGAGTTTTCACATGTTAGTGACCTATGCAGCTTTGATGCATTTCTTAAAAAGTATGAGCTGACAGAACCTGCATTGCTGCAACTTGCAAATATTGTAAGAGGCGCAGATACATCAAAACTTGACCTTACAGCTCAATCAGCTGGTTTATATGCAATCTCACTTGGATTATCTAAAAGCTTCACGGACGATCATGAAATGCTGAAATACGGCATGATCATGTATGACGCACTTTACGCTTGGTGTAAAGATTGTCAGAAAGAAACGCATAATTGGCCACCGCTTAATTAATATTAAGTACTAACCTGAAATTAATTAAGTGATTTAATTTAATTTTGCATTTTGACCAAATATTGATAGACTACCGATATGTATTTTCAGCCACTTAAAAAGCTATCTTGGATAATTGTGCTTTGGTTTGCATTATTGCAAGTCATCGCACCGTTCATTCATACGCATTTAGGTGCCGGACATTTGACTGAAACTGCTAGTTTGCATGTGCATGCTGATGAACATGAACACTCTGCTGATCATGATGACAAACATTATGTAGCTGATTTATCTCATACGATGCAAACAGTCACTGTCGCTAATGGCTTGATCAATGATTTAGATAATAGCCTCACACTGTACGCCGCGATATTTGTAATATGTTTTCTGCTGGTTAGAACAAATCTATTCATACGTTTTCATCCTGACAGCAATTTCCTTCAAGATTACTCCTTTAAGCGGCGACGTCCTGCGCCACGTGCACCACCACAACTCTAGTCTCAAATAATGTTTGATTAGCTGCTATGGCTTTAGCCATGTCAGCGTTTTTTATTTGATTTCAGGAGAGTGTCATGCGTGTGCATACGCTATTAATCTATTTACTGTTTCTTTCAGTGTTCATTTTGCCGCCAATGGCTAGAGCTGAATATAGTCAGGAACAGACCAAGAATCCGCAAGCTCAGACTATTGAATCTGTGAACGGTTTGACATTGCAATCTGCGCTTAACTTTGCTTTAGAGGCTAATCCAGAAATATCGGTAGCTATCAGAGAACGAGAAGCCATTGAAGGCGTAATCGTGCAAGCTGGCACAAGACCTAATCCCACTGTATCTGCACTGATAGAAGATACCCGCAGTTCAACGCGACAAACCACACTACAGCTCAATCAGCCTATTGAATTAGGTGGGAAACGAGACAGTAGGATTAAAGCTGCGACACTGGGTTATGACCTCACCGGTTCTGAGCTTGCGCTCAAAAAGATGCAAATCATGGCTAGCGTTAATCTCGCATTTCATGAGGTATTAATTGCGCAAGAGCGTGTCAAACTTGCACAATCGTCGCTTGCACTGGCACAACGCGCAAAAGAGGCTGCTAGCAAACGTGTCTTGGCTGGCAAGATATCGCCAGTCGAAGAAACCAAGTCTAAAGTGGCTGAATCAGGAGTTAAAGTAGAACTTAATCATGCAACCAGCTTGCTTGTTACTGCACGTAAACGCCTGACTTCACTGTGGGGCAACTCAAATCCTGTATTTGAATCTGCATTAGGTGATGTTGATAAAGTCATACATCTGCCGCCTGTAAACGACTTAATGAATGCGGTAAAAAGCTCTCCTGCGATGCAACGTGCCAATCTAGAAGTGGATCGCCGTAAAGCTTTGGTGGAAGTGGAGAACACAAAACGTACACCCGATATTACGATTAGTGTTGGTGCTCGACGTAATGAAGAGTTAGGCCTGAATCAGGCCGTACTTGGCTTATCAGTTCCAATTCCGCTATTTGACCGTAATCAGGGCAATATTCAAGAAGCACTGAGTCGCGCTGAAAAAGCAAGAGATGAAATGTCTGTAACAGAAATTCAATTACGAAATACTGTGGCTCAAGCGTATGAGCGTTGGAGTGCAAATTACAGTGCTGTTGAATCTCTTAAAACCGATATCTTGCCAGGCGCACAAAGTGTTTATGATGCGGCCACTAAGGGTTTCGAGTTAGGTAAATTCAATTTTCTGGATGTGCTGGATGCACAGCGCACATTATTTCAAGCCAAAGCCCAATACCTGAACGCGTTACTCGAATCTTATCAAGCAGTCGCAGAGATAGAACGCACCGTTGGCGATACAGCCTCAAGTCTGACAGCTAAACCTTAGGAATCTAACATGAATAAAATTTCGCCCAAACAAATCTTCTTAATCGTGATTGTCGTTGTCATTACGATTGCCCTAGGTGCTTTTGTATTGAAAAATGACAATGTAAAAACTATGGGTGAAGAAGCTGCTCATGCAGATCCCCAACAAGCCGAAAAAGCACCAGAAACCCTTAAAGGCCCACATGGTGGCAAGTATTTTACAAAAGATGATTTCAGCGTAGAGGTCACTATTTTTGAAACAGGCGTACCTCCACAGTTCAGATTTTATCTTTATGAAGATAATAAGCCGATAGCACCAAACGCTGCAGGTGTAACTGCAGCTGTTACCCGGCTGGGTAAGCCTGCACAAATTTTTAAATTTACCCCTGAAGCAGACTATCTGATTGGCAATAGCGTCGTTGAAGAGCCACACTCTTTTGATGTGGCAATTACTGCCGAGTACAAAGGTAAATCGTATCAGTGGAGCTATAGTCAGGTTGAGGCACGCACCGAAATGTCAGATGAAGTATTAAAGAGTACTGGCATTGAGATTCTAACTGCAGGGCCAACGACCATTAAGGCTACTAATAAGTTATCTGGTGAAATAACTTTTAATGAAGATCGCATTCTGCATGTCGTGCCTCGTCTAGGTGGTTTGGTAACTGCGGTAAAAGCTGATCATGGGCAAACAGTGCGCAAGGGAGATGTCCTTGCTGTCGTGGAAAGCCAATCACTTGCTGAACTTCGTAGCCAATTATCTGCAACACAAAAACGCTTAAGCCTTGCCAAGATCACTTTGGAACGTGAGAAAAAACTTTGGGAAGAAAAAATCAGCGCCCAGCAGGATTATTTGGCTGCAGGCCAAGCTTACAGTGAAGCAGAAATCGCACGTAATTTAGTCTCTGAAAAACTCAAAGCGTTAGGTGCAACGGGAAGTAGTGGCAGTGGCAATTTAACCCGTTATGAGATACGCGCCCCCATATCTGGGGTAGTCGTTGAGAAGACCGTTGCTATGGGTCAGACCGTGCAGGAAAACGATGATCTATTTGTAATCGCCGATACTTCTGAAGCGTGGGTGAAGGTAGTGATTTATCCAAAAGATTTAAATAACATCAAAATCGGTCAAAAAGCTGTTGTTAAGGCCAATGCGTTTGAAGCAGAAGGCGAAGGTGTTATTTCATATATCGGTGCATTCGTAGGTGAAAAAACCCGTACAGCCACAGCACGTATCATATTGAATAATAAAGCTGGTTTATGGCGTTCAGGCGTATTTGTCGATGTAATTTTGGAAGCAGGTGAAGTCCAAGTGCCAGTTGCGGTTAGTGCAGAAGCTATCCAAACCATACGCGATTGGACGGTGGTATTTGGACGCTACGGCAATTACTTTGAAGCGAGGCCAATAGAGTTGGGGCGTAGCGATGGCAACATGGTCGAAGTGCTCAGCGGACTTTCGGCAGGGGAACAATATGCGGCTGGTAATAGTTTTGCGATTAAAGCGGATATTGGTAAATCTGGAGCCAGTCATGATCATTAATTACCCGTTTGAAAATTACATGAGTCCTACTAATCAAGCTAATCAAGCTAATCAAGGACAATATCATGTTTGAACGCATCATTAATTTTTCCATTAACCAGCGCTGGTTCGTCATGCTGGCTGCCGTAGTGATGTCGCTACTGGGCATTTACAGCTATCAAAACTTATCTATCGATGCTGTTCCTGACATTACTAATGTACAAGTGCAGATTAATACAGAGGCGGAGGGTTACTCACCCGTGGAGGCTGAGCAACGGGTGACGTTTCCCATAGAAACTGTCATGGCAGGTCTGCCTAATCTTGAATATACACGGTCGGTTTCGCGCTATGGCTTGTCACAAGTGACTGTCGTGTTCAAAGATGGTACGGATATCTATTTTGCACGCCAACTTGTCAAC
>JANOHT010000241.1:0-5820 GCA_031406605.1 Methylotenera sp.
TTAACTGATTCGACTCTACTTCAGCTTTAGCTTTTGACTGCGCTTCTTGTTTATCTGCTAATTTATTTTTCTCTGTCGTGTTATCCGCAACACTTTTTGAAACTAATCTATCCTCTTGATTTGTCGGTTCAATTTCTACTGGTTGAATATGAGGTTCAATAATGGATTGTTGAGTAGTATCAAGAGAAGGCAAACCTGGCATAGGAACCACTAGATCCTTCTCCACTTGCTGACTCAAGCTTGACTCTGGCATAGTGATTTTAATAGCCTCTTGCTCTATCAAAGCAGCACGATCTTGCAATATCATCGGTAAAACAATAATCATCAGCAACACAAGGCCAATGGCGCCCACCAAGCGGCGACGTGCGCGTTTTTTTAGGGTTATTTCTTGCTCATTAGGTAAGTCAGGTGGCATTACTGCTTCCTTGTAGATTAGTTTTTGGGCAATCCACTTTATTTAGATTATCACTTAATAATTGCATCACGCTTGAAACTGTAAAGAATGAACCGAACACAACTATTTTATCATTTTCACTACGATCAATACAGGCTTCTATATCATTACTCGCTTGTAAATATGCCTCTGCTGCATTCTCAAAGGTTTTATATACTGCGTTAGGTGCCACTTCATTGACAATCTTGGCCAATTCTAAAGCTGATGCGCCACGCACATTGTCTATACTCGAGATATACCAAACATCAATTTCATCCTTTACAGCGGCTACAACACCATGAATATCTTTATCCGACAACATTGCAAACACCGCAAATGTCCGGCCATTCTGGGGTTTTGAGACTTTTAAATTTTCCGCTAGGGCAAGTGAGGCATGTGGGTTATGTGCAACATCTAAAATCACCTTTGGTGAATGCAGATTAGCGACTATTTGAAAGCGTCCGGCCAACTGTACCTCACGCATTGCACACGCTATCGCATCGTTTGAAACTGGTAATGTAAATTGCAAAGCCTCAACTGCCGAAACAGCACAGGCTGCATTACTTAATTGATATAAACCTTTTAAAGCAGGCATAGGTAGTGTGTACACCGTCTTATCGGCTAATAAATATTGCCAAAACTCACCTAGAACTGCATAGTTAAAATCACGTTGTATACATTTAAAATCTGCTTGAATGTTCTTCGCATAAGCAATTAAACTTGCTGGTGGGTTTGCATCTCCACAAATCGCTGGAACTGACTTTCGATATACTCCTGCTTTTTCAAAACCAATACTTTCGCGTGTATCTCCTAAAAACTCTTGATGATCCAAGTCAATACTAGTCACAATTGCACAACTGGGCTCGAACGCATTGACGGCATCCAATCTACCACCTAGACCAATCTCTAAAATAGCAACCTCAATACCTGTTTGCATAAAATGCCATATAGCGGCTAGCGTACCTACCTCAAAATAGGTTAACTGTATGGCCGCACCATCAGGAGTTTGCTTTACAGTTTCAAGCCTTGCAGTTTCTACTGCTTCAAATGCATCACAAAGCGCCGCATCACTCACTTCATTACCGTTCACACGAACACGCTCGTTATAACGGAGCAAATGTGGCGATGTGTAACAACCTACTTGATAACCAGCTTGTTTATAGATTTGCTCTAACATCGCGCAGGTGGAGCCTTTACCATTGGTACCTGCTACGGTAATAATGAGAAATTTTGGTTCACAATGCAGGTAGTCAATAACACGTTTGACACGCTCCAAACCCATAACGATGGACTTAGGGTGAAGGCTTTCAATGTAGCTAAGCCAAGCTGCCAGAGTTTTAGGCATGGCAATAATATTTAGGCATATGTGGGCATTCTTTGTGTAATTAATCGCCCATTACTAAAGTCAGTGATGAGCGTGACTGCAATTAAGCCACTGCTGGCATACGCATTAAATTAGCCAATAAGGATGCTAATTTTTGACGCATTTCACGTCTGTCAACAATCATATCTATCGCACCATGCTCAAGTAAGAATTCAGCACGCTGGAATCCATCCGGTAAGGTTTCACGCACAGTTTGCTCAATGACACGTGGCCCCGCAAAACCAATAAGTGCTTGTGGTTCTGCAATAATTAAGTCTCCCAGCATTGCAAAACTCGCAGAAACGCCGCCCATCGTAGGATCGGTCAACACAGAAATATAAGGCAAACCTGCTTTGCTTAGCTGTGTAAGCGCTGCGCTAGTTTTAGCCATTTGCATCAGCGAGAACAGGCCTTCCTGCATACGCGCCCCACCACTGGCTGCCACACAAACAAACGCCATTTTGTTGTCAATCGCCGTCTGTACTCCGCGCACAAAACGCTCACCAACTACGGACCCCATAGAGCCGCCCATGTACTTAAATTCAAAAGCAGCCACTACCGCTGGTACACCCTTTATGCTGCCTTGAATCACAATCAAAGCATCTTTTTCACCTACCGCTTTTTGTGACTCTTTAATACGATCAGCATAACTTTTACTATCTTTGAATTTTAGCGGATCTACAGGCTGCACTGATGCGCCAATTTCAAACTGACCTTCCGGATCTAATAACTTAGCCAGACGCTCACGCGCGCCTATACGGTTGTGATAAGCACATTTTGGACAAACTTCAGCGTTATCCTCTAAATCTTTACGATACAAAACAGACTGACAAGATGGGCATTTACTCCATAATCCTTCTGGTACTGTTTTTTTATCGCCACCCACAACACGTTTAATTTTTTGCGGTATCTTATCTAACCAACTCATACTAACTTCCCCCTGAACATCCTCTTTAGTATCTTTTTCGGCGTTCATTTTATTAACAATTACGCAGCGTCAACCGCAGTTTTTAATTCAGTCATTAATGCAGCCACATTGCCTAGCAAGTTATCCTCATTTGAAGCTTCTATCACTTGCACCATGCGGCTGCCCACCACTACTGCGTCAGCAATTGCAGCAGTTGCTTTTGCAGTGGCTGCATCACGGATACCAAAGCCAACGCCTACGGGTAAATTAGTTTGTTGGCGAATCGCAGCAACACGCGCAGAGACCTCAACAATGTCTAAATTAGCCGCGCCCGTCACACCTTTTAGCGACACATAATATACGAAACCGCTAGCTTGGTTTACTATCAACTCCACACGTTTTGGCTCAGTGGTCGGTGATAACAAAAATACTGGATCTATGCCGCGTGCACGTAACTCTTGGACAAACTCACCACACTCTTCTGGCGGATAATCTACAGTAATTACACCATCTACATCAGCCGCTTTAGCACGGTCTGCAAACACCGTTGCACCAATGGCTTCAATTGGGTTGGCATAACCCATCAAAATAATCGGTGTAATTTGGTTGGTTTGCCTAAACTCTTTCACCATCTCTAGCACAGCCGTCAAGCCTACTTTGTGCATCAAAGCACGTTCACTTGCACGCTGAATTACAGGACCATCTGCCATCGGGTCTGAGAATGGCACACCTAACTCAATCATATCAGCGCCATGTTTGACCAAAGTATGCATCAAATTGACCGTATGTTTTGGGTGTGGATCACCCGCAGTAATATAAGGGATTAAAGCCGTTTTGTTGTTTTGTTTGAGTGTTGCAAATACAGATTGAATGCGTGACATGAATGATACTTTTAAAAAGAGTTATGTTTTATAAACTAATAGCTACAAAGTAATGTTAGCGAGTTTAGCCACGGTATTAATGTCCTTGTCGCCACGACCAGACAAATTCACTAAAATGATTTCATCTTTATGCATGGTTTTAGCCATCTTTTCAGCGTGTGCTAAAGCATGGCTTGACTCTAATGCAGGAATAATACCTTCCGTACGACATAAACTATGGAAAGCTGTCATGGCTTCATCATCAGTAATGGCTACGTACTCAGCACGCTTAATATCCTTCAGCCAAGCATGCTCTGGACCTACGCCAGGATAATCTAACCCTGCCGATACTGAGTGTGTTTCAATAATCTGACCATCTGCATTTTGCATTAAATAAGTACGATTACCATGCAAAACCCCTACCGGGCTATTAGCAGTCAATGGTGCAGCGTGCATGCCAGTCTCAATACCATGACCAGCAGCTTCCACACCAATCAGGCGCACATTCGGCACATCAATATAAGGATAAAAAATACCCATCGCATTTGACCCACCACCTACACATGCGACTACCGCATCAGGCTGACGACCAATCATTTCTTGCATTTGCACTTTTGCTTCAACACCAATGACTGCTTGAAAATCTCGCACCATCATTGGATATGGATGTGGTCCAGCCACAGTACCAATAATGTAAAACGTATTGTGGACATTAGTCACCCAATCGCGCATCGCTTCATTCAAAGCATCTTTTAACGTTTTAGAACCACTTTCTACTGGCACAACTGTGGCGCCTAATAGCTTCATTCTGAACACATTTGGCGCTTGACGCTTAACGTCTTCACTGCCCATATATACCACACACTCCAGACCCATGCGTGCCGCGATAGTCGCCGTGGCAACACCATGCTGACCTGCACCTGTTTCTGCAATTACACGCGGCTTACCCATGCGCTTAGCGAGCAATGCCTGACCAACCGTATTGTTCACCTTGTGCGCACCAGTATGATTCAAATCTTCACGTTTCAAATAAATCTGGGCACCGCCTACTTTATCTGACCAGCGCTTCGCATGATAAATCGGACTCGGACGACCGACGAAATGCTTTAAATCATAGGCAAATTCAGCTAAAAATACTGGGTCATGACGATACTTTTCATACATCAAACGCAATTCGTCCAATGCTTCGACCAATGTCTCAGCGACAAACGTACCACCAAATTGTCCAAAATGCCCTCTCGAATCCGGCATATCATAAAGCTGCATGTTTAATTCTCCAAATGTACTTTTCTATCGCTCTAATTATTGCTATGAACCTGTTGCATAAACGCAGTAATTTTTGCTGTATCTTTAATGCCTTTTGAAACTTCCACACCACCGCTGATATCTACAGCGTAGGGTTTAACTTGCATAATGGCACTGGCAACATTATCCACATTTAACCCGCCTGCCAATATCACATGCTTAGTCAATTGTTTAGGAATTAAATTCCAATCAAATACATGCCCCGTACCGCCTGCAACACCTTCAGTGTAGGTATCTAACAGCAAGCCCTTAGCTGTTGAAAAATCTTCGGCGTATTGTACCAAATTAGTATCGGCCTTAACGCGGATTGCCTTGATAAAAGGCCGGTTAAACTGCGCACATTCTTCTGGCGTTTCATCGCCATGAAATTGCAAAAGATCGATTTTAACTTGCGAAACCACTTCATTGATAAAATTTACCTCAGCATTCACAAACAAACCTACTACGCTGACAAATGCTGGAATTTGAGCAGCAATTTCTCTTGCCTGATTAATCGTGACGTATCGGGGGCTGGGTCCATAAAATACTAAACCTATAGCATCAGCTCCCTGCTCCACTGCAGCCAGTGCGTCTTCTAAACGAGTAATACCACAAATTTTAACTCTAACTCTCAAAAAACTTTCCTAGATTATTTTAACAAATCTTGCAGTAATGACTAAAAATAGCGTTTTACTACAAAGCGTTATTGTAACGCTTAAATGATGACTTGCATGCGATGTTGATTTGTCATCTGCCCTATGGGTAATCCCCATTTTTTATCATACCCGACATCAGTAAGATACAGACCGCAAGGTGAAAAAGTTGGAGGCGACAAAGTGCGATTGCGTGCTTGTAATAGCTCTTTGATATAGATAGGTGGATATGCGCCCTTGCCCACATAAATGAGTGCACCTATCATATTACGTACCTGGTGCTGCAAAAATGCATTCGCGGAAAAATCAAATATAAAATA
>JANOHT010000249.1:0-6721 GCA_031406605.1 Methylotenera sp.
AGAAAGCTTGCTACAGGATTTTAAAGGGACTTTATTTTTGGTGAGCCATGACCGCGCATTTTTAGAGAACACCGTCACACAGGTGATTGCATTTGAAGGCAATGGTGTACTCACCGAATTTGGTGGCGGTTACGATGATTGGCAAAGATTCACACAACAACGTGAAATTGAAAAATCTGCGCAAACCAAGGCAAATAATGCCAAACCAGCAAACAAAGAAGTTGCAAATAAGGTAAGCGTTAGCAAACTGAGCTTTAAAGAACAAAAAGAGCTGGGGGAAATACCCATAAAAATAGCCCAGCTAGAAACTGAGCAAGCTAATATCCAGGCACTACTCACTGATGTTGAACTCTATAAAACGCAAGCAGAGTACGTTAAGACACTTCAATCAAGACTCATTGAAATCGATGGCTTGTTAGAAAACCTACTTGCACACTGGGAAGATCTAGATTCCAAACAAAGTTAGGTGGTTGAGGCTTACATAGGCTCAATTAATGGCTTAGTGTATTTTTTATAGATTTACTTGAATAAATACATATAAATAATACATAAAAACCCGCACTAGGCGGGTCAATATGAGCGCTATGTGTAACTTAATAGCCTATTTAACTTCTACACCACCCTTTTCAGGTTCCTTGTTATGGCTTTTGCCTTTTTCCAAGCTATTGGTTTTAGATTTTTTAGCTTTTTTATCCGCGGCCTTAGCTGTGTCTCCATCAACTGTAGTCCCCGCTTCATCCTCTAGAAAGTTGCCACTGGATGTTGAATCAGGCACCACATTTTTCTGCTGCTGCGCAGGCGGTCCACTATCGACAGGGTCTGCAATTGCTGTTTGTGCAGTAAAGGCAAACATTGGTAAAAGCACTAATAAGTGTAGTTTTTTCATTAAATTCTCCTAAAGAATAAATTAATCGGTAATAAAATATTACTGAAGAATCAACCTTAGACTTCTGACAAGTGTATAAAACCAGTCAAATGCTGATTTATATGTAAGCGAACACCTACTAAGAAACCACTGTGTGGCACTATATAAGGCATTCGGATTGGCTGTGAAAGCGCTTCTTTAGGCACATCAAAATTAGAAAGCGGTGATAGTTAAACGGCTAGTTGCTCTAAAGCAGATAAATTTTAAGAATCCAATAAATAACCCATCTACTATTAATCGATGGGTTATTGTTAGCAAACAATTATTTCAAAGGAATCAGTGGCGATTCACATCTTTATCCATCTTTTCCCAATCAGAAATTTGCTTTTCAGCTTCATCTTGGCTACATCCGTATGCTTCCTGAATTTTGCCAGCTAATACATCACGCTTGCCAGCAACAATATCTAACTGGTCATCAGTTAGCTTGCCCCAGTTTTGTTTAACTTTACCTTTTAATTGTTTCCAATTTCCTTCGATGATGTTTCTATTCATGGTAGCTCCTTGAAATTAAATTAAAGAACCTCTATTTAACTTTCCCTGCTTAAAATTATGCATAAGGCCTAATCCTATTTTTATGTAAGAAATTTCTTATAACGGGTTAAATGCTACCAGTTTTTAGGGACTATTTCTGATTTGAATTACTACAGAACGGTATTTGGCGCCCTCGACACGAATCGAACGTGTGACCCTCCCCTTAGGAGGGGGATGCTCTATCCACTGAGCTACGAGGGCGTTGTTATTTGCGAGTCGCTATTTTCGCATAATTATTCGATTGATTTTAGGCTTTAAAAACTATTTAATAATCACATACTCCAAAAGCTTAACTATTATGCTCATGAAAATTATCTTTTACTGCGTGCTATTGCTGATTGCCTTTTTAGGCTACCGCAGCTATAGCGCCGCACCCAACACACCCAAACTAGGTACAAAAGCGCCAGATTTTAACTTGCCCAATGCTAAAGGCGAAATGGTTAGCTTAACTAATTTACAAGGCAGTTGGGTGGTGCTTTATTTTTACCCAAAAGACGACACGCCAGGCTGCACTAAAGAGGCCTGTAGCTTTAGAGATGATATGCACAAGTTAGAGAAACTAAACGCAAAAGTCATTGGCGTGAGTGTAGATGATGGCAAAAGTCATGCCGATTTTGCCAAAAAATACAGCTTACCGTTTCCACTGTTGACTGATGCGGATGGTTCGGTCGCCAAAAAATATGGGGCTCTGACCAACTTAGGTGTGACTAAAATTGCCAAGCGTTACACGTTTTTAATTGACCCTGATGGGCTGTTACAAAAAAGCTATTTAAGTGTAGATACTTCGAAACATTCGCAACAGATTATTGATGATTTAGTGGCGCTAACTGAAACTAAAACTAACTAGTTTGCGTATATTACTTTTTAACTTAAGGAAATATTCATGAAAAATTTATTGGCATTGATGTTATTGGTTTTAGCATCTGGCTGCGCCAGCCAAACACAGCTAGCCAAAATTGATTCGCATGAGTGGACCGAGCTAAAATGTAGCGGCTTTTTAACTTGGAACGAGTGCAGACAAGAAGCGCGCGCAATATGCCCTAACGGTTTTTACACAGCAGATTATTTAGAGAATTACACGATTCAACGGCGTGAAGTGAGCGTTGCCTGCAAAGGGTAACCAAGTACGAGGGTGATTAGGCGCGAGAGGAAATCAATGCCCTGTAGCCCGCATGGGTATTGACATGCAGAGCAAGCCAAATGAAAGATTAGAGATTAATATAAAACTTGGGGTATAAACTTGCTGGTGCCCGGGGCCGGAATCGAACCGGCACGACCGTAAAGTCGAGAGATTTTAAGTCTCTTGTGTCTACCAATTTCACCACCCGGGCCGAGTGATTACTGCAGAACTTTCAACGGTGCGTATTCTAACACTGTTGCGGGCATTTTGATTGCTCGCACTTAAAAAAATTACACTAAACCAAATTACGTTAAACCAAGCTAAATACGATTAAAAATTAATAGAAATTTGCAGCCACAATTTATGAATTGTATAAAAAAAGCACATTGCGCCGACAATGTGCTTTTAATCAGATAACACTCTACTTTACTGGCTCGTTAACTCTCGCATTATCTGCCACTGGCTTATACCAGCCGCATTGGTTTTTTCAAAATCCAGCGTTTTATGTACTTTATCCGCATAGCTTTTAGTGGCAACACGCTTGGCATTGCATACTTGACAGCCTAAATCATCTTTGGCTTTTTGCAATTTGTAAGTCGTCACGCTGTAGTCTTGGTCAAATTCAACCTTGGCTTTATCACCATTGCATGTTACTTGCAAATTACTGATTTCTAGATTAATTTTTCCACTAGCGGCCAAACGTTTTTTGCGTTGCGCTTGCCATTCATCTCTGGTCAGTGGCGGTTCAGGCGTAAAATTATCCGCGTAAAACTTCATGTAGTTATCGTAATCTTTATGGCGCCATGCGCTTGCCCATTCATTAACACGTGATGTCACCGCATCCGCACTACATGTACCTGCAGGTTTAGCGATAGGTTTTGGCAAGGATCTGTCACCCACTGCTAATGGTTTCGCATCTGCTAATAATGCCGCTTTATCAATATTCAGTTGTTCTGGTGCTACCGCTTGACAAATATTCGCTGCATCCATATAGGCTTCGCGATTGATTTCCGGCAAACCTTGGCGTTGGCTACCAAGTTTATTCAGCAATTCACCTTGTGTGGCATAAAGACGCGCGTAAGCAGTTTGTATATCGTAGTCGGTGTTCGTGAAGGCACGTCTTGCTTGAAAATATTCATTCTCCGTATCTAGTAAATCTAGTAGCGTACGCTGACCAATATCAAATTGTTTGCGATAAGCCTCACGTGCATTTTCAATCGATTTTTGGTGCGTATCGCGATAAGTCAGCTGCTCTTTCAGCTGGATAATATCATTGTAAGCAATCGTCACCAATTGACGCGTATCAACACACGCCTTATCGCGCATATCGTTAGCCGCGTTTAACTTCTCAATCGTTTGGCTGACTGCGGCTTTATCTGAAAAGCCATTAAAAAGATTAAAGTTCATTGTCAGTTCTAACACATCTGCAGCACTGGTGCTATTGCGACCATCTGAACTGGTACCCAAATTTTTACGTGCTTGTAAATCTAAACGGGGTAAAAATTTCGCTTCTTTGGTTTTGACTTCATCTTTAGTGGCCTGAATATCTTCACTAGTGGCTAAAATATTAGGGTTTTGTAAGTATGCCACACGCAAAGCATCAGCCGCTGTGGCTTCTACGCCTGCTTTATAAAAATCTGGTTGTTCTAAAGTGCTTGGTGGCAGCTCTCCTAACAAACGCTGAATACGTGCTGTCACGTCATGAAGATTCGTCGCTTCTGTCAACAAATTGGCTTCTGCTAAAGCTAACCTACCTGTCGCTTGTTCTAAGTCAACACGCCTCGCTACGCCTGCATCCACCCGCTCTTTAATGCGATCAAACAATTGTTTGTGTACCACATAGTTGCTTTTTGCGTATTCGGTCAGTTGCTTAAAACGTAAAATATCCATATATGCACGCATAAACTCTAATGTAGTATTTTGCATCGCATCTTGCAGCTCGTAATAGCGCACACGCTTGGCGTGGCCAAGGCGATTCACCTCATTTGGCGTGGCAAAGCCATCAAAAATCATTTGCCGCAGTATCAATTCATTATTAAAACGAGGAATCTCAGTACCGTTGTTGCTACGTATACTATCCATCTCTTCTTGTTTACGATAAGTCGATTGAATATCGACTTTAGGCAGGTAACCGCCTTTGACTAAATCTTGTTCGTAACCCGCACCCAAATAGGCGTGGTATTTCGCTTGTACCTCAGGGTTAGATGAAATGACTTTTTCCACCAACTGTTTAAGTGGAACAACCTGCTCCGCGCTTGCTTGCTGACCAAACAACACTCCCAGCAAGGTTAGTGCTAATCTAATTTTTATAGTACTAATAGCAAAATTCAATTGTTACAACCTTTACTTTCTGATTCGTTGTCATGTTAAAGCATCACTTAGTATTGTCAACCTTAATGGTCGCTGATAACACTCTTAAGCAATCCGTATGCCAACTTATTGCTAAATTTGCAACATTTTCAGCAGGTTATAACAAACACTTAATAAAATTGATAATAATTGTGCTTTTTCTGAAACTAAATAAAAAGCCAACTCATACGAGCTGGCTTTTTTACTATACTAAAATTTATAGAAATCGCAAATTTTTAATCTACGACCAATGCGCCATTAGCAAGCATGCGCTGCAACAAATCTGTTTCATTGCCTGCTGTAGCCCCAGTCACTGTGTATAGATTCACCCCTGTTAACACAATACGTTGATCTTCCTGTGCTGCATTGTATGTACCACCTGTGAAACCTCCTGTGCTACTTATGCGAATCGTTGTTGTGCCTCCAGCTACATTAAAGTCAAGATAATTTAATAAATTACCGATATTGGGTGTAGCACCTGTTTGCAACAATGTTGAAGCCTCGCCCACTAGTAAATCGCGCAAATCAATCGTATCCACTTTGACAGTAGATGAATTTGCTGGTACCACATTGCCAGTGCCACCATACACAAAGTCGGTAATTGTATCTATGGCTGGCGCACCTGCCGTACCCTTATCTGTTAAATTCCACTCGAAGATATCTTTGCCCAGACCACCATTTGCTAGCAAACCAGTGTCTCCTGAGAGAGTATCGCTGCCCTTACCACCCAGTATCCTGTCGTCTCCAGCATTGCCGATAATTACATTATTGCCATCGTTACCTAAAATACGGTTTGCAACAGTATTGCCTGTGACATTAGTGTTAGACACACCGCTCAGTGAAGCATTCTCAAAGTTGGCGCCAATTGTATAAGTGCCAGGGCTAAATCCAGCGTCAATTTCAATATTATCTGTTCCCTCACCTGCTGCCTCGGTAATCACATCACCTGCACTATCAATACGATAAATATCATCACCTAACCCGCCAATCATCGTATCATCACCGGTGCCGCCAATAAGTACATCGGCACCATCACCACCATTCAAGGTGTCATTGCCACTACCGCCATCTAAAAAGTCTGCGCTACCAAAGCCATTCAAAACATCATCCCCATCAAAGCCTTGAATATAATCACGGCCCGCGTTGCCTAAAAGCGTATTAACATTGTTATCACCGTCAAGCACAGAGCCCGTGCGCAACTCATATTGCTGATTCACTGCAGATTCCACCACATCTTGAATGCGTGTATCAGTAATGGTTGGTAAATTAGCTGCCGAGAAGAATGCAATACTGTCCAGAGAAAATGGAATCCATGTGCCGCTGCTTGAAAGCTTAAACTCAAATTGTAGGTTAGCGTTTCCGCCCTGCTCCCAATATAGCAACTCAATGGAAGTAAAACCAGAAATCAAATCGCTAACTTCCACGTTATTAAAGGTACGGGTGGTCGGCGGCTGATTTCCATCAAATTCAATCAATGTTTCACCACCTACTTTCAACCTAAATCCGTCATCTGCATACACTCTAAAATCGTAATTGCCACGCTCAAGGTAAGCAAAACCACTCATACGTATAATCGCATCTGTGGTAGTACCTAAGCCCGTTTGTGTACCTACAGTTGCACCAACTGGGGTGCCAGTTTGTACTACTGCCGTTGAAGAATCGTCATATAAAAAGTTAGACAGCGCTCTATTATTCAAAGTAAAATCGTAGCCTGGTAGAGATGAACCTGCAGCAAGATTAGGGTTTGTACCTAAGTTACCATTCACCCCTCTGTCATTACCAAACTCATCAAGTTG
>JANOHT010000303.1:0-6109 GCA_031406605.1 Methylotenera sp.
TCTTAGTCGATATTTATAGCCAGAACGCCCATCACTCATTACTTAAATCAGCCACACAGCGCAATGTGCTGGATAATTTTGGTGAATTATCTGTGCTCGCATTGCAAGTATCGCAGCATTACAAAACTTGGTATCAATTACATGTTCAGCGGCTAGAGGCTGAAAAAAATGCCAGTGCCTATGCGGATGAGCTGGCAGATTTAAGTGAAAAAACGCAGGAATTATCACGGTTAGCATTAACGGCGAATGAATGGGGTGAGTTGCAGCAAGAGCATCTGCGCTTATCTAATGGAGCCAGTTTAATCACTGGTGGCGAAGAATGCCGTGAGTTATTGAGCGAAGGTGAGTTGTCTGCGTTAAGGATGTTGTCGCAGGTTCAGCATAAGTTGCAACATCTAAGCGAATTTGATGAGTCTTTAAAAGATGCGGCTGAAACCCTGGATTCAGCCATGATTCAGCTCGAAGAAACAGATCGCTTTTTGAATCGCTACTTACAGCGTGCCGAACTAGATCCAGCGCGCTTATCGGAGTTGGATTCCAGAATTCAATCTGTCTATGATATTTCTCGGAAATATCGTGTGCAACCTGATGAGTTAGCCACGTTATTAGTTAAATCGCAGGGGCGTATGGCTGAACTTGAGTTATATGCAAATGATGGTGAGCTGGCTAAACAAGAGGCGCTGGCGCTAACTGCATACATGGAGTTAGCTAAAAAATTGAGTGAAGGACGTCAGATTGCTGCTGCTAAATTAGGCACAAAAATTACAGCTGAAATGCAACGCTTATCATTAAGCGGTGGTAAGTTTGAGGTGGCATTAACCGAGCAAGTCGCTAATACCAATGGCTTGGAACAGGTGGAATTCTTGGTTGCAGGCCATGCAGGCGTGGTTGCACGATCGTTAGCCAAAGCTGCGTCAGGTGGTGAATTGTCACGAATCAGCTTGGCGATACGCGTGGTGACCGCACAAAAAGAAAGCATTCCCACCATGATATTCGATGAGGTAGATGTAGGTATTGGTGGCGGTGTAGCGGAGATAGTTGGGCAGTTGCTGAAGCAATTAGGACAAGTAGGGCCTCAGCAAGCAAATAGCCGGCAAGTATTAGTGATTACACACCTGCCACAAGTAGCCGCTTTGGGAAAACATCACTTGCGTGTGAGTAAGTCATTAGTGAATGCGCAAACCTTGAGCACGATAGCGACACTAGATGAAGGCGAGCGTGTAGAGGAGATTGCACGTATGCTTGGCGGCATTGAAATTACTGATACTACGCGTCAACATGCCAACGAAATGCTAGTACGCCAATCATAAACTGGACGCTATGAAGCTAAATAGCTATAAACCTTAATATTCAGCGATCACTTTTTATACGCGTTCGAAACTTAAATTTTATGAGAGCAGGGTTGTTTACTGCAAATGCCATAGATGGTCAATGAATGGTCTTGCATTTTGAAGCCTAATGACTCAGCGGCATTTTTTTGTCTTTTTTCAATTTCTTCATCATAAAACTCTTCAACGCGGCCGCATTTTACGCATACGATGTGGTCATGATGACCACCGCTGTTAAGTTCAAACACTGCCTTACCACTTTCAAAGTGATGACGAATTAACAATCCTGCTTGCTCAAATTGAGTAAGTACTCGATAAACCGTTGCTAAACCTACGTCTTCGCCTGAGTTAATCATCACTTTGTAAATGTCTTCAGCAGATAAATGACGCTCTTTGCTGTTTTCAAACAAACTCAGTACTTTTAATCTCGGTAAAGTCGCTTTAAGCCCCGCGTTTTTTAAATCTTTTTGATCATGCATCATCATTTACTCTTAATAGTTGTTTGTCACAATAACCACGACAGTGTTTTTGGTTCGCTATCTACGTGTTATATTAACGCTAATTCAAATTAAAGTCATGATATGCGTTATTCCTTTGTAATATTAGCTCTACTTTGTGCTTCCTGTGGTACAGCGTTGCCCACTATAAAACCTTATAAGCTTGATGTGCAACAAGGCAATGTTGTAACTTCTAAGATGTTATTGCAATTGCGCCCTGGCATGACGAAATCGCAAGTGCGCTTCATCATGGGTACGCCGCTCATTCAAGATAGTTTTCATGATAAACGTTGGGATTATGTCTATCAGATGCGTGAAAACGGCAAAATTACCGAACAGCGACGTGTCATTTTAGATTTTGAAAATGAGCTTTTAAAAACTGTCCGTGGCGATGTTGCCCCATCCGGCAGCGATAAGTTAAAAGAAAAAGAAGATACGGCCAATACTGGAACACGGGTGATTAACCCTGCTGCTAAACCTGCAGATAAAGGTTTAATGGATAAACTGAAATTCTGGGAAAAAGATGATCCTGCTTTGGCAAAAGAGGCTGAAGCGGCCAAAGCTAAAGCGACTGCCGATGAAGCGGCAAAAAATAAAGCGACTTCACCTAGTGAAAATGCAGTAACTAAGGACAGTGCGGCTACTCAAGACAGTATGGCGCCAGTTGAAGAAAATAAATCTATGCTGGCAGTACCTTTGGAAGCGATGCCAATGACTGACAAGCCTGTTGCTGCGCCAGTAATAGAAGTTCCTGCACCTACTGCACCGGCGGAAGCAGCGTCTATTGTGGTAGAACCTGCGATTGTTGAGCCTTCTGGCATTGAAAAAAATAATGCAGAGCCTATTAAAGCCGAGCCTGCTAATATTGAGCCAAAAACGGAATCAGTACCGGAAGCGGCTCCTGTGCTTGAGGAAGTTAAGCCGATGCCAGCGCCAATCACTCCTCCGCCTTACGACTCGTCGTCTGGCATGGTATTTGATAAATCATTAAAGTCGACTCCTGAAGAAGATGCATTGAATGCTAAACCGGATGTAGTTACACCCAAAGTTGCTGCACCCCGTGCAGGTAACAAAACGGTACCAACACCCAAAGAGTTGCCCGAAGAAGAGTCATTAGGATTCTTTGATAAAATGTTAGAAAAAATTGGGTTTTAAATAATGAGTACAAGCAAGATAGAAAGCCCATTAAAAATAGTGATTGCTGGCTGCTCAGGCCGTATGGGACATGTGTTACTTGAGTGCGTTTTTGCCGATGCAGAGCTAGTTTTAACAGGTGCGTTAGATAGAAGCCCTTCGGCAGAGCATCAGAATTTACAGCTTGGCCGCGACGCAGGCGAGCTTCAAGGCAAAGTTTCTGGCGTTAGAATCACCGACGATATTGAAGCGGCATTAAAAAATGCTGACGTGCTGGTGGATTTCACTCGCCCAGAAGCGAGTATGGTTTACCTTGCAGCATGTCAAAAAGCTAAAGTTAAAATGATTATAGGCACCACTGGTTTTTCAGCTGAGCAAAAATTGGCGATTGAAGTTGCAGCAAAAAATATTGCAATCGTGTTCGCGCCAAACATGAGTGTGGGCGTTACTTTACTCATTAACTTGGTGCAATCAGCGGCTAAGGTATTGAATGAAGGTTACGATATTGAGGTGATAGAAGCGCATCATCGGCATAAAGTAGATGCACCGTCTGGCACTGCATTGCGTTTAGGCGAAGCGGCTGCAAGTGCATTAGGACGTAACTTGGAAGAATGCGCAATATATGGTCGCGAGGGCGTTACAGGGGAGCGCGACCCAAGCACCATAGGTTTTGCTACGGTGCGTGGGGGTGATGTAGTCGGTGATCATACTGTGCTGTTCGCAGGCATAGGTGAGCGCGTGGAGCTTACGCATAAAGCGAGTAGCCGTGCAACATTTGCCTTGGGCGCCTTACGTGCAGCTAAATTTTTGAATAGTAAACAATCGGGCTTATTTGATATGCGTGATGTATTGAACTTAAGATAATTGAATTGTTATACCAATGGCGTATTAAAAAATACGTATTTGAAGCGTACTTTTAACCTCTATTGATATGATTCCTTCTATTAAACTTAGATTTTCGTTGAAACCGCTTTCAGCCTATCTTCAAGTCAAACCTAAGTTTCTGCATGTAACTTTATTATTTATCACCTTGTTGGTTGGCTTAACTTTTACGTTGTATGTTAGCCATGCGCAAGATGAAGAAATGCGTGATAATTTAATTACTTATGCCAACACAATAGAGCAGTCTATTGATTGGAAGCCTTTTTTAACCATCTTAAATACCAATCCAGATCAAATTACGGCTCGTGATTTGACACGTCTTGAACAGCAATTAAACAATGCCTGCAAAGCTAATCGTGAATGTTATTTTATTTATCTTTTATATGAAGATAATGAACAAAATGCCCAGCAAGTTAAGTTCTTGCTAGATGCTAGTCCTCAACCCGCTTCAGAAATTTCAAAACTCGGTGAAGTTTTTGTGGAGGCGAGTGATGAATTGAAGCGAGCGATTAAAACTAGAAAGCCTTATGTAGAAGGTCCAGTGACCGATCATTGGGGCACTTGGGTAAGTGCACGAGTACCCATTAAAAGTACAATGAAAACGCCTAACTTTGTGATGCTGAATATTGACGTTGCGGCAACGGGTTGGGATAAACGGGTGCTTAAAAAAGCGATTGTGCCGTTACTGACAACCTTGATGTTTTTAGGTATTTTGATTGGATTTATTTATCAAAGTAGGGCAAGAGAAAAGTTATTGCTAGCGCAGTCTCATTCAGCCTCCGAACTCATTGATTTAGTCAGTAAAGACGTACTTACCGGCTTGCCAAACCGTCGATTGCTTGAAGATAGAATGATTCAGGCATTGAAAGCTGCAAAACGTACTCATCATATAGTGGGTATTTTATTTCTTGATTTAGATAATTTTAAAGTCGTAAACGATACACATGGGCATGCCATAGGGGATGAGTTACTTAAAAGTGTCGCTGGTCGCTTAAGTAAGTTATTGAGGGAGGAAGATACGGTAGCTCGTATTGGCGGTGATGAATTTATTATTTTGTTGCCCAAATTGAGCGCAGAGATACAGGCGATTGCCACTGCAGAAAAAATTGTAAGTAAACTTGCGATACCGTTCAATATTGCCGGCCATGTATTGCAGATAGGCGGAAGTGTTGGTATTGTGCTTTATCCTAAGCATGATAATGATCTTTATAATCTTATCAAGTATGCAGATAGTGCAATGTATTATGCTAAGCGGCAAGGTCGGAATTGTTATTCAATCTACCATGCTGATATTCCAGAGTTGATAGATTAGCTGCACTTAAATTTTGCTTACTTTGATTGGTTGAAACAAGATAAAGCTTTCAAACTTAACTAAATAGTTGAATCTAATGGCTAAAAATCATTTCTTCTTTTTGATATTTTCCATACTTATTTTTGTGTTTACATGGTCTGCCATGGCGCCATTTGACCGGCTCACTTGGTGGCTGGAAGTTGCGCCTGTTCTAATTGCACTCCCAATCCTGTTTTTGACGCGCAATCAGTTGGTATTTACTAGATTAGCCTACGTGCTCATGTTGATACACGCCATTATATTATTGATAGGTGGTCATTATACTTATGCTGAAGTGCCTTTATTTAATTGGCTACGCGATACTTTAGAGCTGTCACGAAATCATTACGACCGACTAGGTCATTTTGCACAAGGTTTTGTTCCCGCCATCATCGCTCGAGAAATTCTGCTCAAAAAATCACCGTTACAAACTGGCCGTTGGTTGTTTTTTATAACCTGTAGTATCTCTTTAAGTATTAGCGCTGTTTATGAATTTGTGGAGTGGTGGGTTGCGATTTACTCAGGAAGTGCCGCAAATGCATTTTTGGGATCACAAGGCGATGTCTGGGATACGCAATGGGATATGTTTATTGCACTGTTGGGTTCGATAACAGCGCAACTTTTTTTAGCAAAAATGCATGATAAACAATTGGCTAAAACTTAAACTAATGGCAGATTTAAACTAGTAATAACAAATGCTCACGCTCCCAAGAGCTAATCACACGGTTATATGTACCATATTCCAATTCTTTCACAGCACAAAAAGCCTCCACAAACTTTGTCCCCAAAAGTGCGTGCATAGGCGCACAGGCACGAAGTTGGTCAATTGCGTCTTCTAAGTGGTGAGGTAGGTCATGCGCCATGTTCCAAGCACTGGTAGTTAGCGGTTCGCTAGGTTGTAGCGTATCTATCATGCCTTGATAGCCGCAAGCTAATGT
>JANOHT010000054.1:0-5562 GCA_031406605.1 Methylotenera sp.
GATATCAATTTTATGGCTAAGCATGGTCGTGGCTTAATTTGTTTAACGCTCACTGAAGAACGTGGAAAACAACTCAATCTAGAACCTATGGTCGCAAAAAATGGTACCAAAATGGGTACTAACTTTACTGTCTCCATTGAAGCCGCAGAAGGTGTGACTACTGGAATCTCAGCTGCTGATAGGGCGCATACCATTCAGACTGCGGTGAACGTGAATGCGAGACCTGTGGATATCGTTAGCCCAGGCCATGTGTTTCCATTGATTGCACAAAAAGGTGGTGTGCTGGTTAGGGCAGGGCACACAGAGGCTGGTTGTGATATAGCAAAACTAGCAAACCTTGAGCCGGCTGCCGTTATTTGCGAAATTCTTAAAGACAATGGTGACATGGCGCGTTTGCCAGATCTACTCAAGTTTGCAGCAGAACATGATCTTAAAGTAGGCACTATCGCAGACCTGATTAAGCATCGCAGTCAAACTGAGCGGCTAGTTTCCCGCGTTGCTGAGCGATTGGTTGAAACAGCATACGGTCAATTTAATTTGATTGCATTTCATGACTCGATTGCCAACGAAACACATCTTGCGTTAGTGAAAGGTGATGTTGACCCCAATGAGAGTGTACTGGTTAGGGTACATGAACCTTTATCTGTATTTGATTTACTTGATGCCAGCAGTGCGAGCCACAGTTGGAGCTTGCCTCATGCCATGCAAATGATTAGCGAGGCTGAAGTAGGCGTGATTGTGATGTTAAGACGTGATGAAAAAAGTGAGGACCTTATCCATGCAATTAAATCAGCAGATCAGCCAGTTAGCAATAAACACACGCTTAAAGATTATGGGATTGGTGCGCAGATATTACGAGATTTGGGAGTGGTAAAAATGCAATTGATGGCTGAGTCCCGCAAAATACCTAGTATGGCGGGTTTCGGTCTTGAAGTGACTGAGTTTGTTGCCAGTGCTCATTTATCCATTCTTAAGAAAAAACTCGCCTAATTAGTATCACGCTAATAATGGCCTTTATGGCTAGGTGTTAATGCTGGGCTAATGCATATCTAACACTGCCTTAACTTTCGCTGGCGCCTGCTTGAGTGGCATTGCTCGCTATATTGGGTGGTTCTTAGTGACCATTAACCGTTGTGATTGACCAACCGCTCAGCAATCACGGTGAAATTAACCATGAGTTTTTGTTTTGTAGTCGCTTCTATTCCTGCATCGTCAATCGCCTTAGACATGCAATTAAGCCAGATATCTTTTGCTTCATGGTTAATTTCTACATGTTCATGCATGGTTCTGACGTTAGAGTGACCATGTTTCTCTATATAGAGTTTTGGCCCGCCAAGAAATGCTGAAAGAAAATTGAACTGCTCAATGCGTGAGTGAGCGATTCCATTGCCACGCAGGTGCAAGATATGAAGCTTGTGCGCTTCGGGGTAGTTTTCAACAATGTCATAAAAGACTTTGACTAACTTTTGGACGCCTTCTTCCCCGCCAATCAGTTCGTATAAAGATTGACGTAAATCGTTTGGATTAGGGGGTTGGTGATGTGTCATGCTTGCAGCCTCAATTTAAGTATGATTACTGGATGAGTATCAATATTTATAGCTGCCAGAAGGCAGGCGTAAACAATCTTAGCTGGCAATGGGGTATTTAATAATTATCTTGAGGAGGTAATACCAAAGAGGTATTTTGATTTTAATTTAGCCATGGAAAATAACAAAATAAAGCCAACCTTTAGCTACCTCTTTAGTAGTAATCCGTAGTGAGAATTGTAAGCAGTTAACGTTAGTCGTCAAATGGTTGTCAATGCGGAAATATTATCTAAACCGTATACAAGTTTTATTAACTAGGCGGCAACGTCTGATTCTTTTGCTTCACCCGGGTGGCCAACCCTGAATACAGTAATTGGGGTTGTAAGGGGTAATTTTTAAAAAGGGGACCTAAATTGAGCGTAAATTCTTCAGTTGATGCGATTTCAGCTGATCTTTCTGAGAATGTTGCAGCACAAAGCGCAACGTTACATAGAAAGATTGGTTGGCAAGGCGCATTCTGGGTGGCAAGTGGTGTTCCAGCACTTGTCTTGTTTTCAATCGGCGCTATTGCAGCAACAGTGGGTAAGCCGGCTTGGATGGTATGGGCAATATCAATTGCGTTTGGCTTTATACAAGCATTTACTTATGCTGAAATTGCAGGCTTGTTTCCACATAAGTCAGGGGGCGCCTCGATTTATGGCGCTGTGGCATGGGTAAAGTATAGTAAGTTTATTGCACCTGTCTCGGTGTGGTGTAATTGGTTTGCTTGGTCGCCGGTGCTGGCAATCGGGTCGGGTTTAGCGGCAGGGTACATGCTAAGTGCTTTGTTTGCACCGGATGCGGTGATTAATACCTGGCAGATTACCTTAATGGACTTAAGCATGATTAAGGATGGATTGGTGCTAAGAATCAATGCTACCTTTATTTTAGGTGCCGCTGTTTTGCTAACCGTCTTTTCGGTTCAGCATGGTGGTATTTTGCGTTCTGCTAAAACGACCATGGTGCTTGGTGTAATTGCACTTATTCCACTCATGCTGATTGGCTTAGTGCCATTGTTGACTGGCGATGTGGCACAAGCTAATTTCTTCCCACTCGCGCCTATTGCCTATGACACAGCAGGTAATGTAATTGATGGTGCTTGGGGTATTGAAGGCTGGAAACTGATGGCAGGTGGCTTATTTATTGCGGCTTGGTCTACTTATGGTTTTGAGACTGCAGTTTGCTACACACGTGAATTCAAAAATCCTAAAACAGATACTTTCAAGGCTATTTTTTATTCAGGCTTACTATGTGTAGCAATCTTTACACTGGTGCCTATTGCCTTTCAAAGTTATTTAGGTTTGGGCCAAATGGTTACTCCGGCAGTGGTGGATGCTGCAGGTGTAGTGACTTCTCCCGCTGTTTATAATGGGATGCTGGAACCCTCAATTTATAGCGGTATGGGTGTTGCAGCGGCGTTGTCTGGCATGGTGGGTGGTGGTGCTTTCATCGGTAATTTGATGGTGATCATGTTAGTGCTTGCATTGTTGCTATCTATCATGACTTCCATGGCGGGTTCTTCACGCACCTTGTATCAGGCATCAGTGGATGGATGGTTGCCGAAATATTTATCTCATGTGAATGATCACGGTGCACCAACCAAGGCGATGTGGACAGATCTTTGCTTTAATCTGATATTACTGATGATGTCTGATTATGTATTTATTCTCGCAGCGTCAAATGTTGGTTATATTATTTTCAACTTCCTAAATCTTAATTCTGGCTGGATACACCGCATTGATCGTCCAAAATGGGATCGTCCTTACAAAGCACCGACCATACTTTTGGCTTTAGGCGGGTTGCTTGGCTTCGTTAATCTGGCAATCATGGGTTTAGGCGCTGATGTATGGGGTGCAGGTACCTTGAAAGTTGGATTGGTATTCGCGTCATTGATTATCCCTGTCTTTATCTATCGTCATTATGTGCAGGACAAAGGTAAGTTCCCTAAGCAAATGCTAGAGGATATGCATATTGCCAGTGATGAACCTGGTGTTTCTACAAGAGCTGGTGTATTGCCTTACCTAGCGCTAATTGCTGGTGTGGCAGTGGTTTGGTACATGCATAGCTTGTAGTGAAAAACCTGTAGCACTTAACTTAATATTAGAAATACTTTAATCAAAAAGTATCAACGGATAACTAAGTGCCAGTAAAAACAAAACGAACGAGGATTAAACCCCTCGTTCGTTTTTTATTTTTGATGCACTGAATTTAGTCAATTAGTAATTAGTCGGCAGTAACACCTTAGTAGTAAGCCATGAGGAGAATTGTTTGTCTTCGGTCTCGCGATGAGAATAACACATCAGCAAATTCCTTTATAACGACCATAAAGACCGGAGAATAATATGGCACGCGATCCAAAACATGACATTCTGTTTGAACCTATTCAAATAGGCCCTAAGACTTTACGTAATCGCTTTTATCAAGTGCCGCATTGTATTGGCGCTGGTTCAGATAAGCCTGGTTTTCAGGCAGCGCATCGTTCAGTAAAAGCCGAAGGCGGCTGGGCGGCGATGAATACCGAATATTGTTCTATCAATCCTGAGTCTGATGATACCCACCGTTTATCAGCCCGTATCTGGGATGAAGGCGATGTACGCAATCTGCGTGCAATGACCGAGGAAGTGCATAAATATGGTGCCTTAGCGGGTGTAGAGCTATGGTACGGCGGTGCGCATGCACCTAATATGGAGTCACGTGCAACAGCACGTGGCCCAAGCCAATATGCATCAGAATTTGAAACTTTGAGCTATTGTAAAGAGATGGACTTAAGCGACATCGCTCAAGTGCAGCAATACTATGTAGATGCAGCCAAACGTTCACGTGATGCCGGTTTTGACATTATTTATGTTTACGGTGCCCACTCTTACTTGCCATTACAGTTCCTGAATCCTTACTACAACAAACGTACTGATAAATACGGTGGCTCCTTAGAGAATCGTGCCCGCTTTTGGCTAGAAACATTAGAGAAAGTAAAACATGCAGTAGGAGCGGAATGTGCGATTGCTACCCGTTTTGCGGTAGATACTGTTTATGGGCCAGGTCAGATTGAAGTTGAAGTTGACGGTATGAAGTTCGTTGAATTGGCTGATCCATTGGTTGATTTGTGGGACGTTGATGTCGGCGATATTGCCGAGTGGGGCGAGGATGCAGGGCCATCACGTTTCTATCAACAAGGCCATCAAGTACCTTGGACCAAGTTTGTTAAACAGGTTTCTAAAAAGCCAGTGCTAGGCGTAGGTCGTTTTACGGATCCAGAAAAAATGGTGGAAATCGTCACAAAAGGTTATGCCGACATCATTGGTTGTGCACGTCCTTCTATAGCTGACCCATTCTTACCGAAAAAGATTGAAGAAGGCCGTTATGACGATATTCGCGTATGTATCGGTTGTAATGTGTGTATTTCCCGCTGGGAAATCGGCGGTCCTCCTATGATTTGTACACAAAATGCGACTGCAGGTGAAGAGTACCGTCGCGGTTGGCATCCAGAGAAATTCCCTAAAACAAAATCTAAAGACTCTGTACTCGTAGTGGGCGCAGGCCCTTCAGGTTCTGAAGCTGCGCGTGTATTGATGGAAAGTAACTATATCGTTCACTTGTATGACACAGCTGAGAAAATTGGCGGTCATTTGAATGAGTTAGTCACTTTGCCAGGTTTAGGAGAGTGGGGTTACCACCGTGATTATCGTGAAACTCAGCTCACTAAATTAGTGAAGAAAAATAAGGAAAGCCAGATTGCCCTTGGTCAAAAGCCGATGACCGCTGACGAAGTGTTGCAATATGGCGCTGACAAAGTAATTATTGCTACCGGTTCTTCATGGAATACAGATGGTAATAATTGCTTAACGCATGATGCAATTCCGGGCGCCGATGCTTCATTGCCAGATCAATTAACACCTGAGCAAGTGTTTGCCGGTAAAAAGAAAATCGGTAAACGCGTGGTGATTTTAAATGCAGATACCTACTTTATGGCACCAAGCTTGGCAGAGAAATTGGCTGC
>JANOHT010000068.1:0-3038 GCA_031406605.1 Methylotenera sp.
GCCATTTTGGCGATTTGTACCGCGTTGCGATTGTTTTTATCCCAACCCGTGCGAATTTTTAATGTGACAGGCACATCTACGGCTTCAACCACAGCCCTGAGGATTTGTGAAACCAAGGGTTCGTCTTTAAGCAAAGCAGAACCAGCCATCACATTACAGATCTTTTTAGCCGGGCAGCCCATATTGATATCAATAATCTGCGCGCCGTTATCCACATTATGTCGCGCCGCTTCTGCCATCATTTTTGGATCTGCACCGGCGATTTGCACGGAGATAGGGTCAACTTCGCCTTTATGATTTGCACGACGTAACGTTTTCTCGCTACCGTAAAGTAGCGAATTTGATGTGACCATTTCACTGACGGCCAAACCCGCGCCCATCTTTTTGCAAAGCTGACGGAAAGGCCGGTCTGTTACGCCCGCCATGGGGGCGACAATCAGGTTGTTTTTTAAAATGTGTGAGCCGATTTGCACTTGTTTTTTTAACTTATGGTAAGTTTGCATTGTTAACGCCGAGCTGCCTATTTTATACGCAAATGGCATGTCAGAAAACTTAAATCTCAGCATAATTTGTAGATAAATGCATGATTCAAGTATATTCAGTGTAAAAAGCCATTTACAACCTATTTACATTTTGAATTGAAAGCATTTTTTGAAAATAAACACGACTGCTTCTAGCACCCACATCGCTTTTGCCAGCTTTATTGGCACCGCTATTGAATTTTATGATTTTTATATTTATGCGATGGCATCTGCATTAGTGATAGGGCAAGTATTTTTCCCAGCGAGTGATCCATCGGTACAAGCATTGAATGCTTTTTTAACGTTCGGTATTGCTTTCATCGCCCGGCCTTTAGGCGCCATTATATTCGGGCATTTTGGCGATAAAATTGGCCGTAAGGCAACATTGGCCGCTTCATTATTAGTGATGGGTATCTCTACGATATTGATAGGTTGTTTGCCGGGCTACGAAACGTTGGGTACCTGGGCGGCGGTATTGCTTTGTATTTTAAGGTTCGGGCAAGGCTTAGGCTTAGGCGGCGAATGGGGCGGAGCGGCATTGTTAGCCACAGAACATGCACCGGCAGGTAAGCGTGGCTGGTTTGGCATGTTTCCACAACTTGGCCCTTCAGTTGGATTCTTACTGGCGACATTGAGTTTTTTGGCATTAACACTTTTTTTGACTGAAACGGAGTTCAAGGCTTGGGGTTGGCGTATTCCATTTCTTGCTAGTGCTTTGCTGGTCGTTGTAGGGTTGTATGTGCGCTTCAAGCTGGCTGAAACGCCAGCTTTTGCGGCGGTTTTGGCACAGCAACATACACACAAAACGCCACTCAAACCATTATTAAGCATGCATCTACGTTCAGTGTTGCTAGGCGCGCTGGCTATGACGGTGTGCTATAACCTCTTTTACACTGCCACGGTATTTTGTTTAAGTTATGGTACTCAAACCTTACAAATTCCTCGTGCTGAATTTTTGCAGATGTTATGTATTGCGGTTATTTTTATGGCAGTTGTGACGCCGATCTCAGCTTGGTTAAGTGACCAATTTGGTCGAAAACCAGTTTTGTTAGTAAGTTGCTTTTTAGCCATACTGGCAGGGTTTATATTAAACCCACTCATGGCAAGCGGCTCAAGTTTGCAAATTACTCTATTTTTATCGATTGCATTGTTATTAATGGGCGCAACCTTTGCGCCGATGGGCGCTTTTTTACCTGAACAGTTTCCTGTAGCAGTACGTTATACGGGGGCCGGTTTAGCCTATAACTTAGGCGGTATTTTAGGTGCGTCTACTGCACCCTTTATCTCGCAGATATTAGTAGTTAGCGGTGGTTTGGTATGGGTAGGGTATTACGTTTCCGCCATGGCCGCGGTGAGTTTTATTGCAGTCATTTGCATGAAAGAAACGATTAATCAACCTTTAGCTTAATGGTGCCTAATTATTAAGCGCTTGCCAAAGCATTTTGTGAACATCTAAATAAGTGTGTATTTCGCGCATTGCCAATTGGCAGGTTGCAAGGTCGCCTTTAAGTCCAAGCTCAATAGATTTTCCAGAATTTAATTTATCGGTACTCAAGCTGGGCAGACTAAACAGCTTAATAGATGGATATTTTTGCAAAATAGCATTCATTAAATCAATCAGTTGGCTTTCACCTACTTCAAATACTTTAATTGAAACTTCGGCGATAATTTGTGCATGAAATAAGTGGCTGTAATGTGTATCTAATACCCACTCCATCATAGGCCAAGCCATTTGCGGAAAGCCAGGCAAAAAGTAATGGGTATGTGCATTGTTTGGCAGCCAAATAGAAAAACCAGCCACTCGATTCACAGGATTTGGAATCAGCGCTGCACCCATCGGAAAATCCGCCATCAAAACACGTTTAGGGTAAGCGCCTTCTCCAAACTGCGCTTCAATCTCTGCAACGGCACCAGCATGTCTCTCAATCGGCACACCTAATGCATCTGCCGCTGCTTGCCGTGTAAAGTCATCTGGCGTGGCGCCAATGCCACCGAATGAAAATACAATGTCATTAGTTGCTAAACTGCGTTTGAAACTTGCAATTAATCGTGCTGGGTCGTCGCCCAAGTACTCTGCCCAATCGAGCGTTAATCCACGTGCTTTGAGTATGTGAATGGCTTGCGTGAGATGTTTATCTTCCCGTTTACCAGAGAGGATTTCATCTCCGATGATGTAAAGACCAAAGTTTTGCATAGATGTTATAAAGCTTGCTTAATTAAAGGTTATCTTAACAGCTTCCTAAGTCTCGTCATTCCCGCGAACGCGGGAATCCATCTTAACTGTCTTAACTGTTAAATTAAGTCAGGATACAAATCACGCCAATCGCTATTTGCCTCTTCAATCAATTCAATTTTCCAAGCACGATTCCATTTCTTTAATTGTTTTTCTCGCGCAATAGCAGATAGCATGTCATCTGCAAACTCATAATAAACGAGATGGTGTAACTGGTGTTGTTTGGTAAAGCCATCAACTAGATTTTCTTTATGTTGCCAAATACGCTGAATTAAATCGCTAGT
>JANOHT010000145.1:0-11346 GCA_031406605.1 Methylotenera sp.
GCTTAATGCCAAGATTGTCGCCATGCTTATTGGCGAGCGCCCAGGTTTAAGTTCGCCCGATAGTTTGGGTATTTATCTGACTTATAACCCTAAACTTGGCTTAAGCGATGCAGATCGCAATTGCATCTCAAACGTGCGCCCAGAAGGCTTGCAATACGCGGCTGCCGCTAAAAAACTGGTATGGCTGGCCAATGAAGCCATGCGTTTAAAAGTAACAGGGGTGGCGCTGAAAGATGAAAGTGATGTGCAGGAAATTGGCGCGCAAACCAAACTAACAAACTAAGCTTGCAAATTAAATTAGCAAACTAAATTAGCAGACTAAATTAGCAAACTAAATTATAAGACTAAGCCCAATTAATGCAGCTTATTTAACGCTAAATCGCGCAATTTAGGTGCTAATTTTGCGGTAATGCCAACCACGCCAAGCGTCATTAATCCACCAAAAATCACCGATGGCACTAAGCCCATCAAACGTGCCGCTACGCCAGATTCAAACGCGCCTAATTCGTTGGATGAGCCAATAAATACGCCATTGATGGCGGTGACTCGTCCGCGCATGGCATCAGGTGTGGCAAGCTGCAAAATAGTCTGGCGTAACACCACCGATACGCCATCGCAAATGCCAGAAAGCAGTAATATGGCGGCTGCAACCCAAAAATAAGTGGTCAGCGCAAAGCCAATCATACACACGCCAAAACCAGCAACCGCAAGCAATAGCCAGCGACCTGCATGTAAGTTAATGGGGTGACGCGCCAGCCACAAGCCCGTGGCAATGGCGCCCATACCAGGTGCTGCGCGCAAAATGCCCAAACCTTCTGGCCCCATTTGGTAAATATCTTGAATAAAAGCAGGCAGCATGGCAACAGCGCCACCAAACAGCACCGCAAACATATCTAATGACAACGCGCCCAAAATAATTTGATTGCTAAACACAAAGCGCAAACCCTGCGCAATGCTGGCGAATACGGCAGGGCTGTTTTGCGCTGGCGGTGGTTCTTTTATTTTAAGAGATAACATAGCAAGCGCTGCGCCAGCACACAATAAAACGGTTATTTGGTAGGCGATAGTTTTATTAGCAAACCCAATCAGCAAGCCGCCCAATACGGGGCCAAGCACCAAGCCGATTTGAAATACAGAGCTACCAATACCCATGCCTTTGGCAAAATGTTGACGCGGGATAATAAGCGCGAATAAGGTGGTGTAGCTAGGGGCAATAAATGCACGCGCAACGCCAGTAAACGCGATTGAGCCATAAATCCATAAACTCGCATTACCGTTAATCCAACCGAGTGAAATTGCGCTTAGTGTCATTGCGTTAATCAATAATAACAGCGCCGCCAACATACCAAAAAATCGTCTTGAACAGTAGTGATCTACCGCGTGGCCAGCAAACAGCGCACACGCAAAATAGGGAATCACCTCTGCAAGGCCGATTAAACCTAAAGCCAAAGTATCGTGGGTGATTTCGTAAATATGCCAGCCTACAGTGACCGCCATGATTTGGTAAGCCAGCACGATAAGCATGCGAAATGCCAGAAGTTTTAGAAACGCATAGTTGTGATAAGCAAAAATTTGAAAATTGATTGCGCGCATACGCCATTATAAATTTAACTGCCAATGAAAATGTCATGGCGGATGTAATATATGCGCTTGCTACTGTAACATAGCGTGAGTGCAGTGAATAAAGCAGTAAGCGTGGCGTTGCTAATGAACGAGTAGCCCGCGCCGATGAGTCGTCGTTGACCTAGTGCGACTCTGCCGATATAGATTAGGCGCACTAACCTCGCTCATGGTTGTCGCGTATGCGAGAATCCATTTTGCCACTTAAAAAACTTTATACATCATTGGAAAATAATGAATAACCAACAAAATTCTGATATATCTAAGGTTTTAGAATCGCCACCTATTGATTTTCAATTACTGAGAGTTATCGTTATTGATTCATATTGTGAGGGTAGAAAGGTAGAGATTCAGCTTGATGGCCACGCGGCGCTTAATGGGGCCAACGGCGTCGGGAAAACTACAATGCTGCGTTTGATACCGATCTTCTTTGGTGAACGCCCACAGCGCGTTATAACGGGAGCCAAAACATTCGCATCCTACTATTTCCCCAATACATCTTCGTATGTGGTCTATGAATATAAGCGCCGAGATAGCAAAGTTCTCGCAGTTATACATGCTGATGGACAATCAGATAATGTAGTGTACCGCTTTATAGACCATGAATATGAGAACGAGCTGTTTAGAAATGAGCGTGGATTTGTACAGTCACAAGACTTACACAGGCATCTAGATGGCAAAAATATATCATTCACCAAACCACTTTCACGCGTTCACTACGAACAGATACTCACAAATAGCGCAACAACACAAGAACACAGAAGCCTAGCAGCGAGATACGCGTTTGTCGGTGCAGGAAGCAGATTAACGCACATGAATCGCGTCATAAGCGGCATATTAAATCGTGTGACAGAGTTTTCAGACCTGAAAAGAATGGTGGCATCTTCGATATATGGTGATGACAAGCAATTCACGCTCAGTACGAAAAAAAAGGAACTGTTGAAGTGGATTCGTGAGCTGCAGGCGCATCAGTCGCTTGAGGAAAAAAGGCCGCTCATGGCTGCACTTGAAGAAGCAGATACAAATCGCATTAAATTACTAGGTGACATGGGCACACTGCATTCAAGACTAAAGACACTGCTCTTGAGCCTGAAAGGTAAAAAAGAAGTAACTGTAAAACTACTAGAAGGTAAAAAATCAGAACGTACCATTCTTGAACAGCAATTTAATCAAGCAAACTATAGTATTGAACAAGAAAAAGCGCGTCTGGAAGCCATTTACAAGCAGTCTCTACAAGACATTACCAATGTAGAAGAGAGATTTAAAAGATACAAAGATGATGGGATTGATCAAAGTAGCACATTGGTGGATTCATTACCTGACCTACAAAAAAATTATGACGGTTTGGTCAATACCATTGAAGAGTTAAGCGGCGAGATTCAAAACATAGATGATAAATTTCAAAAGCTTATTGGCGATGAAAAACTAAATCTGCAGCTGCAAAAAAATAATGAGTTGGAGAACCAGAATAACACTAAAGAAACATTCCGCTTTGAGAAAGAATCTGTTGCTAAAAATCATGATGCGATATTAAGTCAAATTACGACTGCTTCTGAATTGGTTGTAATAGAATTAAAGGAGAAGGAAAGTGTAGCCAACGATAAAGTGGTTTCGCTGACAACACAACAGCAGCATGTGACTGGTGATGTATCTATTCAAGACTCTCTAAAAAAAGAGCAGACTAACTTGGTAAACATCAATAAGTCATTAAAACTGGCTTTTCAGGATGTTACCGAGCGCACTAGTAATCACAATTCCATACTAAGAAAACACGAAGAACAGGAGCGTATATGTAATGATGTTTCCACGGTACTTGAATCTGCCGAAACAGAATATGAGCGTTTCCAAGAACTATCATCGGCTGGCAAGGATACGTTAATCGGTTTTCTGAGAGAGGAGCGGCCAGAATGGGTTAATGATATTGGTCGCATCATCAATGAAGATATCCTGTTAAGAAAAGACCTCAACCCTGAACTTGCAGACGGTAGCAGTCTATATGGAATCAATATCAATCTTGATCAAATAGAAGATTCCAAGCTATCTACCGAAGAAAAAATTCAGCAAGAACTGACCAGGGCTAAATCACGCATTAAAAACGCACAAGATGCCTGTGATGAAGAAAATAAGAATCTTTTAAAGATTGAAGAAAGCCGTAAAGAGGCTGCCGAGAAAAAACAATTAAGCGAAGCAAATCTCACTAAATGGGAAAGCGCCAGTAAAGAATCACAGTCAAAAATTGATGTGTGGAATACGAGGCTAGAGCATAGTAAGAATGTTGCTATTGAGAATGTTCGTATAGCGCTTGCTGCCGCAACAACTGAATTAAATGATATACGTGCCAACATCAATGTTGAGAAGTGCAAGCTTAATGACACCTTGAGACTCAAGAATAAAGAAAAAACTGAGCTTCTAAACACCATCAATATCAATGAGAAAAAGGCGTTGGAGTTGATTGATATTCGTGAAGCAGAGCTGCAAGCCAATTATTTATCAAAATTGACTAGCCTTGAAGCTAATCGTCTTGATATGCTCGCAGGAAAGGGGGTAGATCCTGAATTGCTAAGAAAACTTGAGGCTGATAAGTTAGCAATAAGCAAAGATATCGCCTCAGCGAAAAATAAACTGCAGATTGTGGATACTTACCGTGCTTGGCTGGAAAACACTTATTCTGGGTTGAATCAAAAACGGCTTGATTCTAATCAGCAGAAAATCAACCTAGATACGGCTAAATCCGTACAAGCTTCATTGAAAAAAGATTACGAAACTAAGGAAAACTTAATAAGTAACGAAATAAGTGAAGTAGATAAACAATTGACTGTTGAGGAACAGTCTATTAGCCACGCAAATGGTCAACTAGAAAACATCATAAATTGGCCTACAAACCTGACGGTAGAAGTGATGCCGCACGATGAAGCGTATTCGCTTGTAGATTTAATTAATGAAAAAAACAGAATCAATACAGAAGACAAGCGCTACAAAAAGATAATTGCCGATGGCGTGGACGAAATTCGTCAAGAAATGTTGCGTGTATCTGGGACAGAAACTGAGCAGTATTGTCTGGCTAACGAAAAAGAAAGTGGCAGACCTATGCTTAATCAGGAGCATGAATGGTTGAGGGTTTGTAGGAGCTGGTTTAACCAAGGTTACAAATCCAGACAAGACTCCATCATAAATGATTGCAGATCCCAAGGAATTAACATCAAAACCTTCTGCGACAGCCTTGAGGATATGCGGACAAAAGTCACTACTTTTAACCGAGAGATTAGAAATAGCCTAAGTCTGGCCAAGATGTTCGCCACAATCAATAACGTGGATATCAACATTACGACCGACATCGATAAACAGGACTATTGGCACGCAATTAATGAATTGAAATTACAGTACGAGATGTGGCAACCTACAGCATCATATTCCATGCCTCCTCAGTCATTTGTAGATGCAGCTAACGACGTAGCGAGCATTGTCTATGATGATCGTGGTTTGGTGGCGAATCCTACTGACCTTATCAATATCAGAATTGATGCAGTGATTAATAATAAACCTGTTACTGCCAAGAACGAAAAAGAACTCAAGGAGCTGAGTAGCACAGGTTTGTCATATTTGGTGCTGGCAATTGTGATGGTCGGCTTTTTGAACAGGATTCGCGGTAAGAATAATATTGTCATCCCTTACGCGATTGACGAGGTGGGTGATTTAGACCCGATGAATACTGCGTCCCTGTTAGAATTTTTAACACAGAACAACGTCATGATTGTTGGAGCTTTCCCTAAAATGGATGAGTATCTAGCCCCTAAATTCAAATATATGTTTACGGTATTGGATGATCAGAGAATTGCAATCGTTGATATTCATGGCACAAAAGCAACTACAAAAGAGGTGATGGAAAATGTTTGAGGCCGCTGTATTAGCTTTAATTCAAGGAGCATTTATTTGTGATCAGACCAATGCTAATGTTTACCAATGGTTGCGCGATGTCAGCAATCAGAAATCCATTGATGACTTTCTACAAAAAATTGGAAGAAAGTTAGTCGCTACAAATAACGGAAATGCATTCTATGCCGCTTGGCAGTCTGTAGGCCAGGGTGAGCGCACAGAAATTAAGAATATATTCGCCAGTATCAAGCACACGATTGCCCCAGTAGTTAATTTTCTTGAAATGTGCATGAAGTACACTAAAGAGGATACAGCGCCGGCAGCTGGAGAGCGAGTGAATTACTCAGATTTGCTAGTGGCTGTTGCTAACAATGCAAATGCTTTGGAAATGCTACATTCATTTACCAATATGGGTAAAGAGTTTGTGAGTTTAGATGCCTCACCTAGAGGCATGCTTGATAGGGTAATTCAGCAAATGATGAAGTGGGGCTATCTTGTTGAGAATAGCAAAAATTCAAACAACTATATATTCACTGGCAAGCTGGATTATTTTTACGAAATGTTAACTTTCTTGAATGAAAATGAGATGCCTAGCTCATCAAGTGATGAAGAGCGTACTAAACCATCAGAGCAGGAGGCTTTGCTTTGAGCAATAAGACCAACGTCAGATTGATATTGGAACGGTTACATCAATCAAGTGACATTATTGCAGAGGCGTTTGATAGCAGTCGGATTGGCGCCACGGAGGAAAATTCAAAGCGGATAACACTGCTTATACAGCAACGCATCCTAACTCCTGATATTTACGACACATTCCAACTGCGATACTCAATGCGGCAGTTTCTTAATGCTGTGTTGAATACGAACAAACTCATGGATTCAAGCACGGATTTCAGTATCAGCTTTAACCGCCTTGATGAATACGTGAATAGACATAATGACGCTTTCTTGGAATCGCGCGATGAAGACCGTCAGAACTATCAAATATATATCCGTGATTTAATCAATGGTATAGCTGGTTCAATTGCTGATGAGCTACTGCATATTTCCAGCCTGGTAGATAGCAAATTTGCAACCGTCACTACGATTGCGGAAAAAATGAAAGAAAACGAATGGTATATGAACCGGGCTACATCGATTCTAAATCTATTAGAAACGTTTAGCTTTTCAGATATTGAGCAGAGACTAATGGGTCATCGAGACCTTGAGCTTTCTTATGATTTGTTGCTCAAGTCAAGAATGATTCAATTCATAGAGACGTTCAGATTAATTTTATCAAAACTTGATAAATATAAATATGAGTTCCGCAAAATTGAAGCTCAAGCCAAATTATTAAGAAAATTCTCGACACACTTGAATCGTTATCCAGATTGGACTGCAAACGACTGGTCTAGCAATGAAGAGTTATTAGATTGGATGTGCGTAGCCAATCCCATACAACTATCTTTTTATCCAGACATAAATGACTCATCATTTGAAAAATTATTGGTGGATATCGCATTAAACTTACCAGCTAGTAAAACAATAAGTATATACACAAGGAAACGTCCATTCGGCATTTTATTGGATATGGATGATGCCCCTGTTGTTAAAAAAGAATTTTCAGCTTTAGAGAAAGCTGTAAATGTATTTATGAATCTAGCAACATCTACAAAAGAAGGCATGTCTGCAAGAGATTGGTGGATTAATAACCCCAGTATGCTGAACAAAGTTACAGAGGAATACTGGGTTCATAGGATATTGTCGGAAAGAATCAATCGAAAGATTGGTCCAGAAGTCAGGATTGACCTTGTGTTCAAGGAGTCGAAAGATTTTGAAGGAAATGTAAAAGTTAGCGATATTGTAGTTTCGCAAGGATACGCCAATGTTTAACCTTTTTTTACTTAAAAAACTTAAGAGCATCGTAAATAAAGACGACAAAAAAACTAGCTTAACGGATGGATTAGCTGAATTCTGTAGAGACTTCAATCTAGGTAGCATAAAAGGAAAGTCTGTTTCTTTTAATGATGATGATAAGGCTCACATTAGACAAATTTTAATTAATAAAGGACATTCACTTCTTGAAGGCGTGAATGGCACAATGTCTCGGGTAGAAAAGCTGAGATATGGGCCAAATGAAAAATCGGGTGGCGGTAGCTTGAAACGTAACCGAGTTTCCATTAAGGCGGCAGGTAAGAATCCCTTATTGGTCAATGGCAATTCCATCCAGTTGCCTGAAAAGTCTCATTTAGACATTGAGATTTCACAAGTAAGTAGCACGCAGCACAACGCCGTAATATTGGTGGAGAACTATGAGAATTTCAATCGCTTTTCAGAAACAGAAATGCTCCTACCTCCAGATTTTGATAATCCTTTGGTGATTTATCGTGGTGATAAAAATGAAAGTCGATTAGATGTAGTTCTGTCGTTCTTAGATTTATTTAAATTGCCTGTGTTAGCCGCGGTCGATATTGACCCTTACGGATTAGTCAATGTGATGGGTATAAAAGGGTTAGCAGGTGTGCTTGCCCCAACCAATTCTGAATTAGACAAACTGTTCTCGTCGCGAAAAACTAGTCGTGTTGATTTGTATGAGAGTCATTATTTGAGCTGCCATTCTTCACTAGATAATTTGCCAGAGAATCATTTCTGCAAGAAGTTATGGACGCTAATTAAAATGAATAAAGCAGGGATAGTTCAAGAACAGTTTTTGGCCTTAAGATTGCCTTTAGTGTTGTGGCAATAGGGCAATTAGTTATAAACATGGCTTGCGCTAAGGCTTAGGATATTGCTAGTACACGTTAAAATACTTGCCCTTACAAGTTCATGGATATTGGCTTGCAGCCATGCCCTTGCAGGCACTGTAGCCGAGCCTGCCAAAATCACTGTGTATGTCACGGTGGATTGGGAAGGCGCAACGCTAGAAAATGATAATCTGGAAGCGATGCAGGATTTTCGCAAAAAATATCTGCACATTGCCATGTTGCAGCTCATCACGCCGTCATATTGGGTGCGGCCAGACGTGGATAAAGCAGCCGTTACCGCGCAAATAAAATCGACATTTTTGCCGATAGATAAAGTGGGTTTGCACATGCACGGCTGGAAGTCACTGCTGACATATTGCCAAGTGCCGTACCAACATGCACCCTTATTTGCAGACCAAAATGAGGCTTGCGAATTGGGCGATTGTGGCTACAGCGTGAGTTTAGAAAACGCCTATTCTGAAGCTGATTTAAGCAAATTGGTCGCGTGTACCAGTGCAATTTTAATGAGTGAAGGTTTTGCAAAACCCACCCATTTTCGCGCGGGCGGTTGGCAGCTTGGCACCAGGCTTATAGCGGCTTTGCAGGTCTATATTTTCACTTGGGATAGCTCGCGCATCGATGCTAAATTGCTTACAACCAACTGGCATGAGCAAAGCAGCATGATTAAAATGCAGCGCGAATTGCATCCAACAGCCACGCCACTAGACCAGCCGTTTTACATCAACCAACTATACGAGTACACGAATAATGCTGCGCTGGCCGATTACACCAGTAGCAAGCAAATTGTCGCTATGTTTAACAGCCTAATTCAAAATAATAAAAGCGTGATGGTGCTGGGCTTTCATCAAGAAACTGCTACCAATTATTTAGGTCGCCTAGACGCGGCAATTCCTAAGATGGAAGCCGCTGCAAAAGCGGCGAATGTAGAATTGATTTGGGCGAAATACTAAATTTTTGGCACGCGCCAAAGGTACCAGCTTGCAACGGTGCGGTGTGGAGACCAAACTTTGCCAATATCGGCCATTTCTTTACGCTTAGGCACAGTTTCTAGTTTTTTAAGGCGTTTGTAACCTATGCACACGCCAAAATCGTCCGCTGGCAGAATATCCATGCGCTTTAGCGTAAACATCAGCATCATTTCCACCGTCCATTGGCCGATGCCTTTTAATGTCACCAAGCGTGCAATTAGTGCTTCGTTCGACAGCGTAGTAGCCTCAACTTGCGACGGCACAAGGCCTGAAATAGCGCCATTGGCAATGCCTTTTAGTGTCTCAATTTTGCGTCCAGAGAACCCACAAGCACGTAAATCGTCAAACTGGGCAGCGATGAGTTTTTCTGGCGTAGGAAATTGACCAAAATGCTGTATGAATTTACCTAAAATGGCATCGCCGGCTTTTTGGTGTAATTGTTGATAAGCCACCGCGCGCACCAAGGCTTCATAAGGATTGCGCTCAGCTTTTGGCGTAAACTCGCAAGCGCCAACCGTGCTAATTAATTGCGCCCAATCATCATCGATGGCGCTTAGAAACTGTGTGGCTTCGACGTAATATTGCAAACTAGACATGGAATGTCATTATAAATGGATTTATTTGAAAATGATTTGTTTAAAAATACACATGAGCAAGCGTTGCAACTTGCTGATGGCGCAATGTTGTTATGCAGGTTTGCACTAACAAATGAAGTGCCATTATTAAATGATTTAAAGTCGATTATTGCAAAATCGCCTTTACACCACATGGTCACGCCAGGCGGATTTATCATGTCGGTTGCCATGACTAATTGTGGCAAGTTAGGCTGGGTTTCAGATAAAAAAGGCTATAGGTACGAAGCGCTAGACCCTAGCGCAGGGTCTGGTATTGCCGCGCCTTGGCAGGCCATGCCTATAAGTTTTATGCAGCTTGCAATACAAGCTGCGGCGGTGGCAGGCTATGCTAATTTTGTACCCGATGCCTGTTTAATTAATCAATATACAATTGGTGCGCGCATGAGTTTGCATCAAGATAAAGATGAGCAAGATTTTAGTCAGCCCATTGTATCGGTTTCATTTGGTGTACCAGCGACATTTTTGTTTGGCGGCTTAAAGCGTAGCGATAAGCCTGGCAAAATTTTACTGCAACACGGCGATATTGTGGTTTGGGGCGGTAAATCACGGTTAAATTATCACGGCATAATGCCTCTGCAAGCCAATAACCATGCGATGCTTGGCAAATATCGATATAACTTAACTTTTAGAAAAGCGGGCTAGCTTTGTCATTCTGAGCACAACGAAGAATCTATGCTTTAAGAACTCGAGTTAAAGTTCTGAATCCTTCGTAGCGCTCAGCATGACGCTGAGAGGCTATATAAATTTACAGTTTTAACGCCGCTTTAATGCGCTTTAAGGTTTGCGTCACAATATTGCCATCTAGCTGATAATGTTTGTGCAACGGCTGTATAACTTGCCAGCTTGCTTTTGTGCCCGCTGGAAAAATCACCAAATCACCTTTACCAAAGCTAGTAGGCGCGCCACCTGTGGGGGTAATAACGCACTCGCCTGCTAAAATATAAGCGATTTCTTGCTCTGGAAATGTCCAATCAAACGTAGAAACTTCTTTTTGCCAAGTGGGCCATTTGCTCACACTTAAAGCATCTAAGCGGCTTTGCGCGGGGTTTTTCTCAACGGTAATTTGGCTGACAGGCGCTTGATTCATTACAATCCTTATAGACGATATATTAAATAGGTGCGTATTTTAACGCATGGCTGGCTTAAGTAGTAAAATAGCGTTTTCAACTCATTGAGTGAACATGCGGGTTAATTTAGAACAGGCTATTGCCTTGCTTAAAAGCGGAAATGTGGTCGCTATACCTACGGAGACTGTATATGGCTTGGCCGCGGATGCGACTAATGAAGCCGCTTTGCGACAAGTGTATGCGATTAAACAACGCCCTGCCGATAACCCACTCATCGTACATATTGCTGATGCAAACCAAGTGCATAATTGGGCGGCGGAATTTCCACCGCTGGCGCACAAGTTAGCACAAGCGTTTTGGCCCGGCCCATTTACCTTGGTGTTAAGTGCAAAAGAGTGCGTTTCAAACATGGTGCGCGGCAATCATCCAACCGTGGCGT